>CAILMA010000671.1 GCA_903835145.1 uncultured Bacteroidota bacterium | reverse complement strand
TTCTGGAACTTAGTTCTGATGCTGATGGTATGAAATCTGTAATGATTCATGACATTGCTGGTAAAACAGTTTTTGCAGGGTTAATCAGTGGACGGAATAACTCAATAAATGTTGCTGAATTACAGAGCGGATTGTATTTTATTTCAGTTCGTGAAAGCAACAATGGTAATGTAAGTACAATAAAGTTTGTTAAGGAATAGTGGGCAGATTTCTCTTTTTTTATAGCCATCCTTCATTGGGTGGCTATTTTTTTTGCCTGCTTATGCCGTTAATTTAGGTTAATATTTTTATTTTGTTATTTTAATGGTGTACCTTTCAATATCTAAAATGCTTATGTCATGGAAAACATTATACTCAATGGTTTTGGAACAGCAAACTGGCTTCCGTATCTCGGAGTTTTAGTTGTAATAGCTGTCATTATTCAATTAGTGGAGATGAGCGTGCTTTATTTTAAGCGTTGGCGGCAAAGAAGAGGTGCGCAAGCTGATCAATTGCAATTTGAAGAATGGTCGAAAAATGACCAGAATCAAGAAGAGCAAACCGGTGATTTTTCAGCCAACTAAGGTTGTGAAAAAATGTTAATCTACTTTCCCCAAAAGTGCATTTTTTCATTTCCTCAAAGTATTGGGTTAACTTTGTAGCCTGAACTTCAAAATTATTTTATTTTAATGAGCCGGATTTATTTTGATAATGCCGCCACTACATCGCTCGATGGTGAGGTGCTGGAAGTAATGATGCCGTATCTTACAGAAAAATTCGGTAATCCATCATCTATATATTCTTACGGGCGGGAAACCAAGCTGGCGATAGAAAACGCAAGAAAGACAGTAGCGCGCATTCTTCATGCAAATCCGGGCGAAATATTTTTTACATCGGGTGGTACTGAGAGTACAAATACTGCTATCAATGCATCTATCAGAGACCTTGGGTGTAAACATATTATCACTTCTGCTATAGAACATCACGCCACGCTCCATACGGTTGAATATCTGGCGCACAGCGGCCAGGCAAGCCTTAGCTTTGTGAATCTTACCGAGAAGGGTCATGTCGATATGAACCACCTGGAGGAGCTGCTTAAGAACAGTAAGGAAAGAACGCTGGTTACCCTTATGCACGCCAATAATGAAATTGGTAACTTGCTGGATATACATGCAGTGGGTGAGTTGTGCAGGAAGTATGATGCCATCTTCCATTCCGATACGGTGCAGACTGTAGGCCATTATCCCTTTAATCTAAAAGAAACTTACATTCATTTTTTAAACGGTGCAGGCCATAAATTTCATGGCCCTAAGGGCGTTGGGATTTTGTATGTAAATGAAAATATACAGATAAAGCCTTACATAAATGGTGGTTCGCAGGAACGCAATATGCGGGCTGGCACAGAAAATATTTATGGTATAATAGGGTTTGCCAAGGCGCTCGAGCTGGCAGCAGCAAGGTATGAGAGCGACAGCGCTTACATGAATGGTATGAAAGCTTATATGGCTGAAAAGCTCCACGCCGAGTTTCCCGGGGTAGTGCTGAATGGCGATACCATGGGCCGTAGCTTATATACCGTACTCAATGTATCTTTTCCGAAAACGGAGAAGTCAGATATGCTGTTGTTTAGCCTCGATATGGCTGGCATATGTGTGAGCGGCGGTAGTGCATGCACAAGCGGTGCAAACTCCGTAAGTCATGTTATAAAGGCCTTGTACAATGGTCACTCTGAAGATATGGTGCCTATCAGGTTCTCTTTTAGCCGGCATAATACGACGGCTGAAGTGGATGCCGTAGTAGAAAAGTTGAAGGAATTGGTATAAAGTCGTACCAAAATATGTTCAACCGTCACACCTTGAGAGCTTTGCATTGTCCCGGTTTTTTCAATATTTTGTTCATAATTGAATTCTTCTCCCGCCGATAATCAACAAAAAAAGCCACCTGAATCGCAAGTTCAGGTGGCTTTTTTATAGTCCTAAAAATTATTTCTTCTTAGCCTTGGGCGCTTCTGCAACTTTTGCAGCTACGGGTTTAGGCTCCGAAGGCGCTTTAATGCCATTCTCCCACCGGGTAATGATGTCTGAAATCCACAATAGTGCGGCGCTATTGCACATGTACCAAATGGCCAGCGGCATAGCTTTGAACATACCACGTTTCGTTGTGTTTTCGATGCTGAAGCTGGGGAAGATATGCCCGAGTATAGCCATGCCAAGATAGAGCATTGCTATGCCATAGAGTGCAGAAACTGTTTCTTTATTGAATTTGCGCTTCCAGATAATATCGACAAATAGTACAAACAAGAATACATAGAAAAAGGGGCCGTAGTAGGCATCGCCTTGCTGCGTAAAGATCAGTTTTGTGCTGATTTCCGTAAAGCGATCGAAGAACAGAGACAAGTCGGTAACATGGGCATTCACCTGCTTGCTGAGGTCGAAGGTGATAGGGACAAAGTTCTTAACGAAGACCTTCATACAAATAAAGTAGAGTACTAATGAAAACGAGATGAACACACCAAGGTTGATGACAGAAGAAACCAGCGGCGCGCGTTTTTTGTAATAATGGAACGCCAGTAACGGTGCTATCATCATTATCAAGACAAGCGTTTCTGTACGTATATAGGTGGATATACCGAACAGGAAAGCCCCCCAAAACAGGTCGTTGATGCGTTCTTCCTTCATATAGCGGGTAAAGTAGTAGAAACCAATGAAGTAGAATACCATGGTACTGTAATCATAAAGCATAAGAAAGGTATATGCGTATAACTCAGGTATAACGAGGAACATGACCATTAACACACCAGCAAGCAGCGGGTGTATTTTTTCTTTAAGAATGGTGTAAAACCAGGTGATAAAACTCAGTACAAGTACACTCAGCCATACCTGGCCAAATGGCTGCACCAATAATTTATATACGATCTGGAGGCCGGTAATGAACGGTGATTTAAAGATATTGCTTGCACCATACCTCGGTACCTGCATATCTATATGGAAAACCGAGCTTATCATGTTCTTGTCCTGCACAGCATACTTCGCCAGCAACTCAGGTCCGTTTATCATATCTGCAGCAGTAGGGGGGTAGTAGTAACAACGCCATACGCTTACACCCAATAAAATGCCAAATACAAAGAAGAAAGGTAATTCATACAGCTCAGGCAACTTGATTTTAGGAGCTGTGAAATTTTTATAGTTTTTTATAACATGCAGCAATAAGGGCACACAACAAATGGCCATAGATACCCATACTACCGCAGTAATAGACTCTTTTGTAAGCGGTACTTTCATAAGTTGAAGTACGCAAGGGCCAAAGGAAATGATAGGTATACCTACAATTACAGAAAGGCAGAATGTTTGTAACGGTTTGAACTGAACACGGAACAATTGCATTACGCCACGTCCGCACACAAAGTGTGCTATTATCAGGAAAAATAATCCTCCAAGGTTAATCATGTGAGTAGCAAAAAGTAATGTTGATTAATAAAATGGTTTATATAACGCAATAAGGCTATCGAGGTAATGTTTGTCGGTTATTTTCTTTAGTCCGACTTTATGGTTTTCTATCACCAATGCATACTTCGACTGCTGCACATCAGGGCTATTAGCTACATCGCCCTTTAGGCCGCAGAAATAATAGAAGATATCTGGCTCGCACATGGTAAAGCCACGTTCGGCACCAACCTGATTAACGTAGGGTATAGGCGGCAGCAGGATGATAGCGTCAGTATCATTCTGAGACTTAAGCATCTGCTTGATGCTCTGGAAAATATTGTAAGACCCGCCAAAGCGGTACTGCATTCTTTCTTCCACATCAAGATGTTCTGACTGATCAGAAATGCTGATGTTTTCGTTAAAAATTTTGGTGTTAAACCAGGTGTTATAGGAGGGTACACTATACATGATCTCCAATATAACCACTGCTGCAACAAACAAAATAACTTTTTTGTATGTCATAAGGTTTAGATGAATTTATTTTTTAAATATACTTCTCCGGCGGGCATTCCGCCGGCATTGTAGCAAAAGTAAAAATAAAAATGAAAGATAACATTACGCAATTAAAAATTGAGCCTACCGGAATGCTGTTGAGCGCCAAATGATTTGTTGCTTGCGGTTAATTTCAACTGCCGGTTAAAGGCAACTAATTTTTACAGTTTCTATAACTTGTCTATTATACTTTTCACTTACCTTTGCAATCTCATGTCTGACGCAATACAGCACGAATGTGGCCTTGCATATATTAGGCTACTCAAACCTCTTTCTTTCTACCACAAAAAATACGGCACTGCGGTGTATGGGCTCAATAAGCTATACCTGCTGATGGAAAAGCAACACAACCGGGGTCAGGATGGGGCCGGGATAGCTTCGGTGAAGCTGGATGTAGCCCCTGGTCACCAGAATATGCACCGGTTGCGCATAAGCGGCCAGCATGCCATTGGTAAGATCTTCCAGAACATAAATGAAGAAGTAACCGAACTGGAGAAAATGTATCCGGATATCTTGCAGCACCCCGGATTTATGAAGGGGTACATGCGTTTTGCGGGCGAAATCCTGCTGGGGCATCTGCGTTACGGTACACAGGGCAAGAACAATGTGGAATTCTGTCATCCGTTCATAAAGCCAAGCATAAACCCATCGCGTAGCCTTGCTATGGCGGGCAACTTTAACCTGGTGAATACCGACGAGTTGTTTAGCCTGCTGGCACAACACCCGAGTGGTACCATGCGCGAGAGCGACCTTGGTGCCATGATAGAAACCATACACCACTACCTGTGTGAGGCGGACGCGAAAAACCCTGCCCAGCTCGATATAGAAGAAGTACTTAAAAAAGCTACTGCATTGTTTGATGGTGGCTATGTATTCAGCGGCCTTGTAGGCAATGGTGACAGCTTTGTGATGAGGGACCCCAATGGCATAAGACCCTGTTACTACTACAGCAGCGATGAGGTAGTGGTTGCGGCATCTGAACGGGCGGCAATAATGACAGCCTTTAATGTAAAGCAAGAGGACGTGAAGAAGGTACTGCCTGGTTGTGCGCTTATAGTGCGTGCCGATGGTAGTTTCCATCAGGTGCAGATACTGGAGCCACGTGCGCTCACTGCATGCAGCTTCGAGCGCATCTACTTCAGCCGCGGCAGCGACCCAGAAATATACAGGGAGCGCATGCAGCTGGGTCGTAACCTTGCTGAGCCAGTGCTTAAAGCGCTTGACTTTCACCTGAAACATACTATTGTATCCTTTATACCCAATACTGCAGAAACTGCTTTTTACGGGCTCATAAAGGGTCTTGAAGACTACCTTAAAGACATTACCCTAAAGCGGATATTGGAGCGTAAAGACTCCATTACCGAGCAGGAAATGAAGGAGCTGATCTACAGGCGGGTGCGTATAGAAAAGATAGCCATTAAAGATGCCAAGCTCCGTACGTTTATAACGGAAGATGCATCGCGCAATGAAATGGTGCAGCACGTGTATGATATTACCTATGGCACTGTGGAGCGCGATGTGGATACGCTTGTCATCATTGACGATTCTATAGTGCGGGGCACTACGCTAAAAGAAAGCATTATAAAGATGCTGGACCGTCTGGGCCCGAAACGGATTGTTATTGTTTCATCTGCCCCACAAATACGTTACCCCGATTGCTATGGAATAGATATGAGCCGTATGGGCGATTTTATCGCCTTTCAGGCAGCTGTAGGCTTGCTTAAGGAGACAGGGCAGGAGCAAAAACTGTCAGACATTTACAGTAAGTGTAAGGTGGCTGAAGTGAATGGAAAGCTGAGTGAGGAGAACTTTGTAAAAGAGGTGTATGCGCCTTTCACGGCTGAAGAAATAAGTGCAAAAATTGCTCGCATGCTGCGCCACGAAGATGTAACCGCAACAGTTGATGTAATTTACCAATCGCTGGAGGGGCTGCACAGCGCGTGCCCACTGAATACTGGTGACTGGTACTTTACCGGCAATTACCCTACCAAGGGTGGCAACCGCGTTGCTAACCGCGCTTTTATTAATTACATGGAGCAGAAGGAAGCAAGGGGGTATTGATTTTTTTAGTACTTAGTCGTTAGTACTTAGTCGTTAGTACTGAGTAGAAAGTAGAAAGTACTAAGTAGAAAGTAGAAAGAACTTAGTCGAAAGTTCAGGGGGCAATTTTTGAAGTCGGTTTATTCTGGCGCGTTTGAATCTTTGGTGGTTTTATACAATATAATAAGTGGCCCCCCGTTTTGCCGGGGGCTATTCGTTTTCAAGCCCCTCGGGTTTGGTTAAATATCGTGTTGTGTAATTGCCTGAAGGGCATAGACAAAATAGCCTTCCGTTAAACTTACGGTAATGAGTAAAGTGCCAGCCAACCCCGACGGAGTTGAAAATGGACCAGTTACATAAATTAAAAATTGTTTAACCCCAGTCGGGGTTAGTAGAGTTGTGATTTGGTACCCCCGGTTGCACCGGGGGCTATTCAAATTCAAGCCCGTCGG
>CAILMA010000670.1 GCA_903835145.1 uncultured Bacteroidota bacterium | reverse complement strand
GCGCCTGCGCCTGCGCCGCCACCGCCTCCTGCTAAAAAAGAAGCTGCCGCCAAACCAGAACCGAAGCCTGCAAAAGAAGTAAAACCAGAAGTAAGCAAGAAGGCTCCGAAAGTACCAGTGAAAAAAGTTATTCCGGCTTCTTCACTCGATAGAAGGGCAGTAGCTGCTAAAGCTGCTTCCATGGTTACAACTTCGAGGCCTATGGCTACACCTGCAGCTCGTTCTACAGAGAAAAAACCAAACGTAGTTATAGCACATCGCAAGATGGAGAATAAGTCAAAACACGTAGTTCCAACGGAAGAAATGCCATCTTACCAGCCTGAAGTTTACAGGTCGCTGCTCGATGACCCTATTCCGCCACCGGTTACCGTTTACAGGTACAACGACGAAGATTTGATGGAGTTCAGAGAGTTGATTTCTAATCGCCTCGAAGCTGCTCGTAAAGAGTTGCTCTACCTGCAGGGTGTGATCACCCGCAAAGATGAAGCAGGAACCGAAGATACCGAAAACAGGTATATGAACATGGAAGATGGTAGCGGTGCTATGGAGCGCGAACAACTCGCCCAGCTTGCAAGTCGTCAGATCCAGTTTGTAAATCACCTCGAAAAGGCGCTGATACGCATTGAAAACAAAACCTATGGTATCTGCCGCGTTACCGGCAAACTCATCGAAAAAGCCCGTCTGCGCGCCGTGCCTCACGCTACACTCAGCATCGAAGCTAAAAAGATGATGAACACAAAACAAAACTAATAATAACAAATCTGATAATGAAGGCTGCTCTGCAACGGGCAGCCTTTTTTCATGGTTTAGTCCTTGGCTATGTTTATGGTATTGTGCCTTTAGGCGACTGCTTTCCGCATCCAGGTTTAATATCATGTCACCCAATATGCCGCTTGCCGGGGAGGGCAGGGGGCTTGTGTCACCGCGGCGTACCTGCCTCGCGGGGGCGGACAAGGACACCACCGCATGATATCTGTTCTAACGTTTAAGCTGTGCAATAGCCAACACCACGCTATCCGGGCGTCTGATCCCCGGGAAGCCCGAAGAGCTTCAACCACAATAGCCGCCGGTGAAACCGGCGGTAGATGAACGACGACCCCCAACACCAAAGGTGTTGAACTGAAACGAAAACTCAATGTTTCAGCTCAAATTCCTTCCCCCGAGATAATCGGAAACCGACGCTCATTGCTCATAGTTTACCACCCAAACCCAATTTTTTTGTTTCTTTGCCGCAAACACTTTGGAGTACTAAATGTTTGCCATATCTTTAGCCCTTTATAACCAGTTATTTTCAACAGCTTTAAAATACGCAACTATGATGCTAAGAAGGATATACATTTTCTGTCTTGCGCTTTCTATGATCAGCTTTATCCCTTCTACCTATGCCCAAAAAGGTAAAAGTGAAGTTTCTGTTTCCTATGGCTTATGGAGCGCTTATACAATAGCTAATCTGCCCCCATACAGTACCTCTTCTGGCGTTGGTATGATCAACTATAAGTACTACCTCAGCCGCAAAACAACAATCGGCATGTCTATCGGCTTCGAAAACATCAGCAATTCAGGCAGTTACCTGTCCTTCGTTCCTGAGTTTACCTATGCCTATTACGACAACAGAAACGACCGCATTCGAGTTCGTTTGTATGGCGGTGCAGCTATAGGTCTTACCGTATTCGACGATTTCAACATCTCTACTTCAGCTTATGCCAACCGCACCGACAATTCAGGTCCTCAGCTTACCGGGCAAATCACGCCATTCGGTATGCGCATTGGTCGCAAGGTTGCTTTTTTTGCTGAATTAGGTTATGGTTATAAAGGTATCGTTACCGGTGGCCTTTCTTACCGCTTCAGCACAATGGCAAAAAAGAAAGTGGATAATAATTAATGCAAGATTCAGCCGTCTGGCTTTTTTACAATATCTCATTTAAAATCCGGGGCTCTCGCTTCGGATTTTTTCTTAGATCCCACACAGTCATTTTGTTTCTTGGTTTGTCCAAAGCCAATCAATCACATAACGAAACCTATCGTTTCGCTTGTGTTTGGCTCAAACCGGAAGACATGTAATTTTGACGTTCGTTTTTACTTGTTTTTATGACGTCAAAGAGACATTTAGCAGTGCCGATTTTGTCGGTAACGATAGGTATGTTTTTAATCTGGCAGGAAATAAATACCGGCTCGTAGCAATGATTCATTTTACCAAACGGACTTTATATATTCGGTTTATTGGCACTCACGCTCAATACGACGAAATTTGCAAAAAAGGGATTTTAAATTCGATATAGTATGGATTCGATTAAGAACAGAAAAGAGTATTATACGATAATGGCGGAGGTAGAGCAGTTTTTGGAAAAAGGATTTGACAAACTGAGTGCGGCAGAAGAGGAAAGGTTAACCGAACTTTCTAAACTCATAAGTGCATATGAGGCCATTCATTTTCCCATGCCCGTAAAACACGATATAGCGACTTTACTTGAAGCATATAGGAAAGAAAATGGGCTTAGTCGTCAAAAACTTGCTGCATTTCTTGAAGTTGGGAATTCCACACTCAGCGAAATTATGAATAGGAAACGACCGATTACGTTCGATTTTGCAAAGAAACTCCACAATAAAATACATTTTGATGGCAATATGATACTGGAAATGTCATAATGTACTCGCATGTAGGTAAGAAGACGCAGATTGTTTTTTTGAGCCCCAATCATAAAGTCAAATAGAAAATCCCCTCTTTCAACTTACTTACCTCCCCAACTGACATGCAAGCGTAAGGCGATACACCAAGTCGTATCCTTTATTCAGGCTGCCATAGTCCTGCGCGCCTGTGTTGGTGTAGCTCGTATACCAAACGTTTGGTATTATTTTTATCCCCCTTACTGGCGTTATATCTAAACCTGCAGTTATAAACTCATTTGCCGTGTTCGGGTTAAAGTAGCTGTTTTGCGCTGCATAACTGGCATAAAGGCCATTGTTGTTATTAAGCCCGGCCGTAAAGTAATCGTATCGTGCAAAAACCGATAGCGCCCTTTTATAGATTTTTACTCTTACGAAGGCTGATAGTCCTGCGCTTTTAGTGGTTATCGTATCGCTTTTCACATCATTTCTGCGTGATGCTATATTGTCGCCTTTCAGCTGGGTATAGCAGGCTTCCACACCTACTGTCACCCGCGGTACCGAGTACGAAATCATTACTTTGTTCATCTGGCGGCTATGCGTAAGTCCGGCCAGCTGGTCGAGCTTGGTATAGTCGCTGTATAGGTCTATCGTCACTTTATTTTCCAGTGTCTTATAAAACACGTTGCCAAAATACCAGTTTTGATTGCTTTGTGTGAGCTGGTTGCTGCGCGCTATCATAAAGTTGTAACCTATATTATCGCTGAACGGAAGAAAGCCCTGTAGTGAAACACCCGTTGCAGATATTGGAGTTCCCAGTCTGTCGCTCAGTGTGCGCTCTACACTCCTGTAGCCCCACATGCTTTCGGCGTTGCCGCTGAATGCTGGTGTGTATATCTTACCTGCCACCAGGTCACCACCATCTATTATATTGCCCCAACGCACATTTGCCAACCGTAGCTCGGTATTCAGCCGGTTATTGTCGGTAGGCGTTGCCGCGGGTTTTGTAAGATTGTACTGCCATGTGTTTTCTGTTGCCAGTAATACTTCAGCGCTTATTTTGTTGTTTATCTGGTAGCGGTAGCCAAGTAGCGCTCTCCGCAATTGAAGTTGATTTGTGTTGGCCGGCATCGTCACATACTGGTTATTACCTCCGCGTGCCAATGAGTCGGCGGTTGCCTTGTGTGCCAGGTCGCAATAGACAGATCCGCTCAGTTTTCCTTTTGATTTAAATAGTTTGTTCAATAAGCCGGAATTATCTTCAATTCTTCTTTCTTGTGCTATTGCTGTTACTGCTGATAACAATAGGGTGGTCGCGATGCAGCGATTGAATAATTGTGACATAATTACTGTTTTAGTTTATCAAATGTTAATTACTGCTACAAATCTAAAAAATGTTTTTGTATAAAACGCATCTTTTTGGAAAAATATTTTTAAATATATTCACTTTCTTGATTAAAATCAGTGTTTTATCGCCCTGCGTTTATTATAACGTTTCTTTTTTGCTCATTTGTGCCATCAATTTCTTTTTCGCCTGCGTGCCGTGGTTTAATGACCGAATTTAATTTGTAAACAATTAACAAACAATGAGTTGTAATTTTTATGTTTTCAGAGCTAATATTGTCTTTCGGGATCAAAAGCGGTAAAAAATTTGAATTTCAGTTGCGAAACAGCGAAATACTTGCTCTGTAAAATGATTTATGAATTGTTATCCGGATAAACATAACGTGATTAAATTTTATTCAAATTGATGCCTGGTTTTAAGATTTGAGCTCGGAAATTGGTATTTTTCCATAGCTTTAGCTGCTACAATTATAGTTATGACAGTAAAAGTGTTGGCATTTGGTATTGTAAGGGATATTTTTGGTGGTTCGTCTATCGATGTGCCCCTGGAGCCTGCTGCCACATCAGCTACTTTAAAGGCTAACCTGGAACTCCGGTTCCCAAAACTTGCAAAACTTTCCTCCTACATGGTGGCAGTGAATAACGAATATGCTCACGAACCCGTGGAGTTACATCCAAACGATGAAATTGCAATTATTCCCCCGGTAAGCGGCGGCTAACAAATTGAAAATTAAATGATTGACATACTGCTCACTGGTGAGCCACTAAACATCAACGATTGCATTCAAAAAGTGCTTGCCCCTGAAGCCGGGGGTATCGACGTGTTTATCGGTACAGTGCGTAATGCCACAAAGGGCAAGCAAGTCCTCCGCCTTGAATTTGAGGCCTACGAGCCAATGGCACTAAGTGAAATGAGAAAGATAGCCGATAAAGCATTTGGCATATGGCCGCTTCATCACATTGTGCTGCACCACCGCACCGGTATTCTGGCAGTAGGGGAGGTCCCGGTGGTAATTGCAGTATCGGCTGCGCATCGCGCCGCAGCCTTCGATGCCTGCCGTTACATCATCGACACACTCAAAGAAACAGTCCCTATCTGGAAAAAAGAAGTATTTGAAGATGGCGAAGTTTGGGTGGCAGCACATCCATGATTAGGTTAAAATAATTCATTCCACATCGGCCTGAAATGGCCCCACCGCCCAGCCCGCGGCATCGCTTCTGGATAAATAACACGGGGAGGGCCCCTACCTTATGTAATCCCCGTACGCGTTTGTAAAGCATTTTTCCCGGTTTGGCGTTTGCAACGCAATTCAAAAGAAAACCCTAAAAGGGTTTAATCTCTCAGCCCGGGGCATCGCCCCGGGACACACAACACGGGCAACGCCCCCCAACAACATCCAGCTCTGACAGGGCGCCATAAAATTTTGAACAATCGTACGTAAAACAATAAAAACCTGCTATCCTAAGTTTACCAAAATAATAGCTTGATCGAAATTGAGTAGTACCTATTAGGCGATTACTTTCTGCATCCACGTTGAGTATCATGTTACCCCTTCTGCCGCTTGCGGAGAAGGGGCCAGGGGAACCTGTGTCGCCGTGGCGCATGAGGACACCAGCGGCATTATGCCGATTTTTAATGCTTATTTGGAGCAAATCACCTCGCTGTTACACCAGTAACGTTTCCCCCATATCTATTCCTGCCAAAGGAACGGAAAAAGGATTATACCCAAAATAATAATGAGCGCATCAAGCGCCAGCAAGACCCCCGCCAGCGTGGCCCAGCCGGTTGTATAAACCGGACTTAGCGCTATTATGGCAAGCTTACTCAGTATCATTAATATTGGCGTCACCAGCGGGAAACCCAGTATAGCCATAAGCGCAGAGTTCTGCTGTGCCCGGGCAGCAATTGCTGATAAAAACGTGAAAACTGCCGCAAGACTCACGCTACCCACCGAACTGATGAGAATAAACAGCCAGCTGTTACTCAGTGGCCACCCCAGCATTACATAATAGAGCAGCAAGGTAACCAGCGTCATCACCAGCATAAGCAAGATACTATACGTCATCTTGGCCAGCATAAACGTGACCGGGTTCACCAGCGTGAAATAGTACCTGAACCTGTTGTGGTGCTCTTGTAAAAAACTTTTGGCAACCGAGTTTACCGAAACAAACAATTGCGTAAGCCAGAAAAGGGCGTTCCAAACCTTCGCTTCCGGTTGCCCGTTCATCATATAAACCACAAACACAGTTCCACCCACATAAAGCAAAACACCAAAAAGGGTGTGCTTTTGCCTCCACTCTATTAGCAGGTCTTTTTTAACCAGAGATACAAACGGCGCGAGTTCCATAGCGACTGCAAAGGTATTTTTTTTACCGGTTAGCCGTGTATCGTTATTCTGTGCCGATTGTCGTCGTTTTGAATACTGCGCCAATTACTTTCGCCTTATACATTTTAGGCTTTTAATAAAGTCAATTGTCACTAAAAGTGGCTTTTGAAGGGTCGTTTTAAAAATAATTTCAAATAAATTTGGAAAAATAAACAAAATGTCTGTAAATTTGGCAAATAAAATCCTCAAAACATGGCAAACGAAAACTTAACCCAATACGTAGAAAAGGCACCGGCAACCTTTCAAAAAATGACGCTTGAGCTTTATCTGGAAAACCTGAGGTCCCGGCACTTCCCTCAAGTGGCGACGGCAGTCCGCATTTTCCGGTTCTTGTACGACCTCATGATGCAGCGGACAGCAAATGTATTCTCCTTTATGGAAGAGTGCGGCGAGTACCTTAAGGCGCAGCAACTTACCCCAGCGCAGGAACATTGCATACTGAGTATTACCTGCCGGTACCTGCAGGAGACCATAAAAATGCGCTTGCCTTCTTACGACCCGGAATTTGAGCGGTCGTATCTGCCGTTTTTTACAACCCTCCTCGATTTGGCGACTGATGCCAAAAGAAGCGAGACCGTTAAAGAAACCGATGTGAAAGCCGCTTCCCATGAAGCCATAAAAATCCAGCTATTGGTGTTAGTGGAAGAAATGAAGACGCTACCCATCGAAAAACGGATCAAAGTCTTATCGACCCTCGTAAGAACCCTCGCCCAATACGAAAAACTCACCCAACCCGCCAACCCAAAACCACGGGCAGCAAAAAAATCAATGAATGAATCTGTTGCACCCGACAATGGTGAGCAGCTGGAGCAAACAGTCGATTGCTTACCTAAATCAGCTAACAATGAATCTTCCGTTACCTCGTTGCACATTAGTCCACTCCCGTTAACTTACGAGCTAAACGTGCCAGGAGAAGATGATGCATCAAAACCGAGCGGCAGTCGGCAGCACAATCTATCAGGCTCCCCAGCCCGAGCGTCGTGATTTTTTCTAAAAATCGGTTGCCCAAAAAATGCTTTTGAAGTTCAAACGCCCTTTCCCTAACTTTATTCCCCTATGAATACCACTTGCCGTCCCAACCCGCTATTTTTCCTGCTGCTTTTTCTATGCGCGTTCGCAGGCTGTAGCCGACCGCCTGATGTGCATTACAAGGTAATTGGTATTTCCTTGTACAACGGTAATGACGGCGGCGCCGCGCCGGTTTTTACCACCAATTAGGTGCCTGCCGGCGCCTATGCTATCCTCATGGCCTATTCCCTTCAAATCTATGGCTCCACCTCCGGCACCAATGATGGTAGCAGGTACTTTATTGGCAATTCCATCAGCCGTTTTTACATCTACCTTGTATAAGCGTGGCTGCCCTGTCTCACGATGGAAATTCAAGGTTAAGGCATAAACACAGCATCTGCAGCGGGGGGCAATCTCCCAGCTCGGGGCATCCCCATGAATACATCGCTCTGTGATGTTAAGAACCCAGAATGGGTGAGCTTATTATAGTAATGAATTGATTATGTATCACAAACCCAGAAAGGGACACCCACTACAGGTGCCCCTCCATCAATCAACACAACTAAACCACTAATTTTTCATCTTTCCTTACACCAGCAGCAGTTCTTCAAATCTTGCCTTCACTCTTTTAGCCGGCTGGCTCACAAAAGCATCAGGTTGCAGTATTACTGATATATTGTTGTGCTTCCACCAGTCTTCATTGGCAAGTTTTGAAAAATGCAAGGTGCCAAGCACGTGGTTGCGACGGTCGTTACCGGCCCATTCTTCTATTTGTTCAAATAGATCGGCCGGCAGGGCATAGCCTGCATCGAAACTTACATATACCCGAATATAGAAGTCATTGGTAAGTGCTGTAGGTTGCTGGTTGAACAGCTTTTTGTATTCATAACGGTAGTCATACCGCAATGCCGACAGGTCGCTGATCACCGCCGATGCCGTAGGAAATCCGCCGGCACCCTTCCCGTTGAAGAATTGTTTGTCCGCCAGTCCGCTTTCTATTATTACACCGTTGTATTCATTTTTTACATAGAATAGCGGGTTGTCTTTTTTCAGAAATTGCGGGAATACGAAGGCTGCTACTTTCTCATTATTCAGTTTATGCGCATGCGCTATAAGTTTTATTTCGTACCCTTTTTCCCTGGCAAATTGTGCATCGTTTTCGTGCAGCCTCGTAATACCGGTATAGGTAAGTTCTTCCGGGCGGGCTATGATGCCATAGGCATGTATGAGCAGGATAGTGAGTTTGTTGATGGCATCAGTGCCTTCAATATCCAGCGCCGCGTCACTTTCTGCAAACCCCTTTTCCTGCGCTTGTTTCAGCGCCTTGGGGAAGTCCAGCCCGTCTTCTGATATTTTTGTAAGTATATAATTGGTAGAGCCGTTCACTATGCCGCTTATGCTCTGTAATAGGTCATTGTCATAATATTCTTCCAGGTTGCGAACCACCGGTATACTTGCACAACAGGCCGCTTCATAAAGAAATGGAGCGTTGTATGCGCTTTGAAGTTCCAGTAGCTCAACCAGATGTTCGGCTATTAGTTTTTTGTTGGCGCTCACCACAGCCTTGCGCTTTTTCAGTGCCCCGCCCACAATTTTCCAGGCAGCCTCAGCATCATCTATCAGCTCAACAACTACATTTATTGAGGTGTCATTTAAGATGTCGTCCGGGTCAGTGGTAAAAAGTGAAGCCGGTGCATTGCGGGGTTTTTCAGGATGCTTTATACATACTTTACTTATGCTTGCATTAAGCGATGGTTTCTGCCGCAATACCTGCCAGAGGCTTTCGCCTACCACGCCAAACCCGAATAGACCTATGTTTAGTTTTTTAGTCATTTTTTAAGTGCTTTAAAATGTTAAGAATAATGTTTATGTTTTTCAGGGGCATAGTTCTTCCCCATCGGCTTCCGTTTCCTTTTTTTGCGGAAGGCCGTAATTTGTTTTTCGTTAGATTTTGGGGGTTCTTTATGCGAAAGAAGAGGTGAGAGCTACCGTCTCCAACTGCCACGAGTCAAGGGTGTCAAGTGCTTCACTGATATCAGCTATCAGGTCTTCAACATCTTCCAGCCCTACGCTTAATCTTATCAGGCTATCCGTTACACCAGCGGCCTGGCGTTTTTCCGTAGGTATGCTTTTGTGGGTCATCGTGGCAGGGTGGCACAGCAGGCTTTTAACGCCACCAAGGCTCTCCGCGAGTTTAAACAGTTGAGTGCTACAGACTACTTTTTTCGCAGCTTCTGCTGTATCGTCTTTTAGGGTAAAGCTCACTACTCCGCCGCCTGTTTTTTGTTGTGCAATTGCGATTTTGTGGTTCAGGTGGGCTGTTAGTCCCGGGTAATAAACTTTGTCCACAGCCGGGTGCTGTTGCAGGTATTTAGCAACTGCCAGTGCGTTCCTGCTGTGTTCTGCCACCCTAAGGTGCAACGTTTCCACTCCGCGTATTACTAACCAGCTGTCGTGGGGCGAAAGAATAGCACCACTGGCATTTTGAATGAATTTAATCTGGTCGCCAAGCTCCTTTGTTTTCGTCACTACCAGTCCGGCTACAAGGTCACTATGCCCCCCAAGGTATTTTGTTGCGCTATGCACCACCAGGTCGGCACCAAGCAATATAGGCAACTGCAGGGCAGGGGAGGCAAACGTATTGTCAACACACAGCAGCGAGCCATTGTCGTGCGCAATTTTCGCTATGGCTTTAATGTCGCTGATTTTTAATGTAGGATTTGTCGGTGTTTCCAGCCATACCAGCTTTGTTTTTGGGGTGATAGCCGCCGCTACGTTTTCGGCATTCGTCGTGTCCACGTAGGTCACGGTTATCCCGAATTTCTGATAAATATGGGTAAACAGCCTGAAGGCACCTCCATAAATATCATCTACGGCCAGTATTTCATCGCCACTTTGCAGCAATTTTACGACTGCGTCAATAGCCGCAAGTCCGCAAGTCCGCTGGCAAAGGCGTTGGTTCCATGCTCCAGCGTGGCAATGATTTGCTCCAGTGTGGCGCGGGTTGGGTTGTTACTACGGGCATAGTCAAATCCCTTATGCTCACCGGGCGCTTCCTGCACAAATGTCGATGTTTGGTAAATGGGCACCGAGATGGATCCTGTTAATGGATCGACAGGGATGCTGTGGATTAATTTTGTTGCTTGATTCATCTTTTCTGTTTTATGGTTATTAAATAAATTTATATTTATAATCACTTACCAGAAAAGACTACCGGAGGTTTTCTTCATGCAGCGTTCACGACACGGCATAAAAAAACTCCTCCGATAAATCAGAGGAGTTTTAGTTATATCATTCAACCCCAGGCGGGTAAAAAAGCAAACTATTACATCTGACTTATCTTTCCCTTCCATTGAAAAAATCTTTGGTTGGGATGGAATTAG
>CAILMA010000669.1 GCA_903835145.1 uncultured Bacteroidota bacterium | reverse complement strand
GTGTTGGCTCCTTCCTTGTATTTCCAATGCGCAGCAAGCCCTTTCTCAGCTATTTCATTCATCCTGTCGCTCCGTATCTGCACCTCAACCCAGCGCCCCCCGGGGCCCATTACGGTCGTGTGCAAGGCTTCGTAGCCATTACCTTTCGGTACACTTATCCAGTCGCGCAGCCGCTCAGTGCTTGGGTGGTATGTGTCTGTTACAACAGAATACGCTTTCCAGCAATCTTCTTTTTCCCGCTCGAGTGGTGATTTTAAAATTATCCTTATTGCAAACAAATCATAAACCTCATCAAAAGTTACATGCTTCGTGCGCATTTTGTTCCAGATAGAATGGATAGCTTTCGGGCGCCCGTAGATTTCAAAGTCAAGCCCCATATTCACAAGGGAATCTTTGAGCGGTTTTATAAATTCGTTGATGTACCTGCTTCTGTCCCGCTTCGTTTCTTTCAGGCTCTTGGCAAGTTCATTGTAGATTTCCGGCTGCGTATACTTCATGGCCAGATCTTCCATCTCAGACTTAATTTCATATAACCCAAGCCTATGTGCAAGTGGCGCGTATATGTATGTTGTTTCTGAAGAAATTTTGAGCTGCTTCTCTCTATTCATGCTCTCCAGGGTACGCATGGTGTGTAGCCTGTCGGCAAGCTTAATGAGTATTACCCGTGGGTCATCAACAAGCGTAAGTAGGATTTTCCTGAAATTTTCAGCCTGTAGCGTTGTGTCGCCCTTTATATCTACAACGTTCGATATTTTTGTTAGTCCATCTATTATTTTGGCTATCTGCTCGCCAAACTCCCTTTTTACATCATCGAGCGATATCTCTGTGTCTTCGACAGTGTCATGCAACAAAGCACAAATTGCAGAGGTCACGCCAAGTCCTATTTCTTCAATGGCTATTTTGGCGACAGCTAAGGGGTGCAGGATATATGGTTCTCCCGATTTACGGCGCATATCGCGGTGCGCTTCAACTGCCATTTCAAAAGCCTGCCTCAGTCGGGTTTTATCACCTTTTTTTATACTCTGCTTGAGGCTGCGCAATAGCGCGCGGTATTCTCTTAATATTATTTTTTTTTCTTCCTCGTCGGTGAAATTATAAGTGAGCATCGCTTCGTTCTGCATAAAAATGGGCTGAAATCAAATTTAACTCATTTTCTTTTCAAATACAAAAATAGCGGCCATTTTTCAACGTTAATGCAACGGTAAAACTGATTGAAGGAGTAACTTTTGTATATATAACTATTTAAAAGTGAATATAGATCGAAATTTACAGTAAACACATTCCTTTTACTGGTCATTAAACATTTTTTGTAGTTTCTCGGCATCGCGCAGCAACACCAGCCTTGTAAGCGTGTAGCGCCGGTCATTGTCTGGCACCGGATTATTGTTTTCGTCTATCCATTTTATCATGCGCTTATCATAAAAATAGAATATGCAGGTCTTAATGATTGTTTTTTTATCATCGTGCCAAATGCTGTCACCATTTTTTTGAGCAGTGGCCTGGTCGTAATAAAGCGGTTTATTATACACGAAAGCAATCTTTTTAACACAGGAGAGATCTTCGCCATCATAATAATACTCCTCATAGTTCCGGCCATTTTCGTTGGCTGACTCGATGACTCCCTTTATCATCGTTTTACCTTTAAAATACCCCGAAATTTCATCGGCGCTTTCTGAGTTAGCAGCAAGATCAAGTGTTTTATGGCGATAGTCTTTTATGTGATCGTTTACTTCTTTGCACTGTTTTTGTATCGGTACTATATCGTCCTCACTACATGAGCTCAGCAGCAATAACATACAAGCAAGTAAAATCAAACATCTTTTCATTGGTGAGCAAGTTAATGGTGGCAAAATTAGCATTTATTGAAAGATAGTTTGCAGTCGCTGCTAAAAAACAATACGTTGAATATATGCAGATTATGATTTTTTCAGGTGCACAAGTAGGGTATTTTTGTTATGTAAATGCTGTTTTTGACCCTCAAAATTCAAGGTAATTTATCTTAATGTGTAAAAAAAAACTCCGTTTTTTTACCGCTTGTGAACAAAAACGACCGTTCGTGAAGTTTTTTTGGAAAAAAGAGGCTCATAACGATAGATTGCATTGCAATTGGTACCTAAATAAACTTCGTTCTGTACAAGGGTATAGCGGTTTAGGTGCCAAGTGTTTGACTCGCTCAAGGCCCTTGTAAATGGATGTATAATCTTATTTATGCCTATGACGAAAAAGATACCCCCCCAATAATAATGTCCCGGATCCCCACCGGGGCATTTTTGTTTTTGAGGGTTCAGAAAACATTCTCGTGCCATTCCCGGTTTTCTAAGTGACGATATAGAATAAAGTCCACCGGGTTGGATAGTTATTTGTCTTTTTTGCAACGATGCAGAAATGGACAGAACAGTCAAATGGTGAACTTTATTTCGACATCTTCACTAAAATCAAAAACCTTGCGCTGAGTGCGCAAGGTCTATATTTTTGACGATTATCATTATCGGCGATTAGTAATTTTTGTTGAAGTTATTGTTGTAACCTCCGGGCCTTGGTGCGCCTGGTTTGAATGGTCGCGAACCGCCAGTTCGGTTACCGCCGCCCATAGGACCGCGAGCCGCGGGACCACCAGTTGTGTTTTGCTTAGCCTCTTTAACTGAGATGATATTACCCTCAAAATAACTCATATCGAGGTTATCTATAGCATCCTGAGAGGCTGTATTATCTGCCATTTCCACAAAGCCAAACCCCCTGGATACACCAGTGGCATTGTCCATAATTACTTTCGAACTCAGGACTTCACCAAACTCTGAAAATAAAGTTCGAAGGCTTTGTGCTACTGTTTCCGGATTGAGATTGCCAACAAAAATGTTCATACAATTAACTGAAATAAAATAAACAATGGGTTACGACCGCAAAGTAATAAAAAGAGTTACAAAATACTGAAAAATCTTAAACGGTCAATAAATCACCAACAAAAAAGTTGATTTTAGTCATTTACAGAGGCCATGATCTCTAGATTTTTCAAGTTCAGGCCATTCAGCTCTTGCTTTTTCAGTATTTTGTTACTGCCCCAATGAAGTTCCCGTTAGTTTATGGTTCCAGTGAAATAGTCAATTACTTTCTTCT
>CAILMA010000668.1 GCA_903835145.1 uncultured Bacteroidota bacterium | reverse complement strand
TTGCAGAGTGTGATAGAAATGAAGGCAACACAATGTACCATGCCGGTATCTTATGAAGAGACGATAATGAAAACAGCACTTGCCGATAAAAAGGAAATACTTGGGCTGGAAGCGCCACAGGAGCAAATAACAGCGCTGGAGTCGATGCCGGCAGACAGCGTAGCCCGGGATATGATGGATGATATTGACAACTTCAATAAAAGCCGGCAGGAGTATGCTGAGCTTGTGCGCGCCTACAAAAACCAGGAATTGCCTGAATTGTACCGGATGATAACCGCATCGGAAAACATGGGTGCAAGTATGGGGCCGGTGCTGGATGACCGCAATAAACGCTGGATACCGAGGATGGCGGTAAAAATGAGTGCCAGCTCTGTATTTTTTGCTGTGGGTGCCGGGCACCTTGCAGGCGATGTGGGTGTTATAAACCTGCTGCGCAAGGCAGGCTATACGGTAGAGCCGATAAAATAAATTTCCCCCAAAAAAAACTTTTAAAAAAGGCATGTAAATACTTGGTTATACCATAGTTTTTGTATTTTTAATTAAATATCATGCTATGAGGAAACTTATACTTTTGCAACTTTGTTTGCTGGTGGCTGCGTTTCGCGCAGATGGACAAATTTTCTGGGTTGAAAATTTTGAAAGCGGGAGCTCTGCCGGGCTTTCAGTGAGTTCTTACAGCGGCTGGAGCAATACAGTGCTGAGTTCTGAGGGCACTTATTACAACGAGTGGTATGTAAGCTGCGCTGAGCAGGGTCATACTGCCGGTGTTTGTGGCGATGTTTGCGGCACTTCAACGGGCCTTGGGTCATCGCTGCACCTTGGTGCAAATGCGTCGCTTGGTGGCGATGCCGGTGCTACCTATGATAATGGTGGCCTATGTAGCGCAGGCTTTTGCGTAAGTACGGACCGCAGGGCTGAGTCGCCGACCATAAATTGCACCGGGAAAACGGGTATTACCATATCCTTCTATTACATAGAAGGTGGCGACACTACAACTGACAATGCAACCCTATGGTATTATGACGGGAGCACCTGGTCGCCGCTTGCAGACCCTTACAAAACGCCTGTGTGCAGCTCCGGGCAAGGCTCCTGGATGCACTTTAGCACCACACTGCCAGCAAGTGCCAACAACAATGCCAATGTGAAAATAGGTTTCAGGTGGGTGAATAATGATGATGGCAGCGGTAATGACCCATCGTTTGCAGTGGATAGTATTTCGCTGAGTACGGCAGGTAGTTCTACCGGTACGGTGCCCACTCCTTCATTTACGGTTAATGATACTGTTGTGTGTCAGGATAGCTGTATTACACTCTACAACACTACCACTGGCGCGGTAGATAGTATAAGGTGGGCAGTGAGCGGCACCGGCGTTACTATAGGCAATGTGCATGGAGATACAACAACAGCATGCTTTTCGGGTGCCGGGTATTTCACGGTGCATCTTTACGATTACAGCGGTGGCCATGCAGACTCCGTGACACACCTTGTGCACATCATGCCTGCACCCCACCCTACAGTAAATCAGAGTTTGCGGGTGCTATCGGTAACCGGTGCTTATACGGGTTACCAATGGTATAAAAACGGTACGATAATATCGGGTGCCACAAATTCCAGCTACACCTACACAATCAGCGCTACTTACCAGGTATTGGTAGACTCTGCGGGCTGCCAGGGCATGTCGGTGGCTAAATCGTACACAACAGGTATTGCGGAGGTATCGGCAACAGGAACGAATTTTGTGCTGATCAGCAGGCCGGGCAGTGAGACGTTTGAACTGGCTGCATCAATAGCGCTCGATGAAGCCGTGCAGGTAATGGTTTATGATGCTACAGGCAGAGTTGTGCTGCGGGACGAATGGGAACAGGGAAGCATAAGAAAGCAATTTTCGGTATCCGGTGCGAGCAGTGGTTTATATATTGTGCGGATTGGAAATGCAGGCACATCGGCAGTGCTGAAATGGCTGCGACAGTAACGTTCGTACCTTACTACCAGCATTAGTTCACAATTTGGCAAATATTTAACCGCCGAGTAGGCAAGCGGGAGTTTCACCCGCAAGCCTCTCACAGATCCGTACGTGATAGTCTCCCATCATACGGCTCGTGTCATTCTTTAATAATTCTAACAATACTT
>CAILMA010000667.1 GCA_903835145.1 uncultured Bacteroidota bacterium | reverse complement strand
GGGAATAGAGCAAGAGCAACTTTAATAAGTTCCCCCACCATCAAAGGAAAGAAATTCAACCTGAGCTATGAAGTGTTTAAAGAAGGTCAAGTTTTGTAAAAAGGGTCATTAACACAGGGCGCCCCCGATATGCTGCTTAGGATTAGCGATGATACATTCAAACTAAAAGTATTGTGCGAGACGATTGTTGACAGCAGCAAGTTTTGTTTTTACTACCCAAGGTTTACCACAAATGACTATTTCCCACTCACACGGCCATCAAGCGCATACCGGATGCGCTTTACTCTATTACCCGACGCCAACAACATGGTGAAAATACATGTGAGTCCTGATAAACAGGCCATGTTTGTGTATAGCCTCCCTTTCCAGACGCCCGACCCCAAAATGCAGTCCTATTGTGTTTTAACGAAGGGTGGAATACCGCCTGAGAAGTGGTAGGACGTGTACTATGTGAAGCATTATATTGTCTTTTATATGGAAATTCGTTAGGTTTTAAAATACCAAACGCGGCCATTTGAACGCCCCATTTATGCTACAGATCTTAATGTAGCAGTACAGCAATATATTCAGAGTCCGCGAGATTATTTTCATTATATAAATGTGGTACTGTTGATTATTATCTTTATTTTGGCTATTTTTGTTGAAAATAGTCAACGTATTTATGAGCCCAAAGAAGCAGATTTTGTTTCCGAAACATCAAAAGTTGTTTGAACTTGTTGGTGAGAACTTTAAATTGGCCAGAAAGAGACGTAAATTGACAATGGTGCAAGTTGCCGAAAGGGCAGGAATAGACCGGACCACATTGTATCAGATAGAGAAAGGTAATGGTAGTGTTTCAATGGCTGCTTATTTCAATGTACTAAGAGTATTAGGATTGCAGGACGACTTTCTAAAACTTGGCGGCAATGACGAGTATGGAAGAAAATTGCAGGATCTAAGGCTAATGGGAAACAAATAGCAAATCAAAAAAAGCTACAACCACCGATCAGATAACCAGCAGCTGTAGCTTTTCAAAAACATCAATTAAATAAGGTATTACAATGTCGCCATGTCTATCACGAAACGGTACCGTACATCTCCTTTCAGCATTCTTTCGTAAGCCGTGTTGATTTCTGACATGGATATCATTTCCACCTCTGAAGTTATGTTGTGCTCAGCACAATAATCAAGCATTTCCTGTGTCTCAGGTAGTCCGCCTATAAGTGAACCGGCAAGGCTTTTCCTGCCACCAATAAGGCTGAAAGCCATTATTTGCGATGGTGTAGGAGGGGCACCTACGCATATCATTACGCCGTCCGTGTTCAACATCTGAAGATAGGCGTTGTAGTCGTGCTGTGCAGATACGGTATCAATAATAAAGTCAAATTTGCCGGTCAGCGTCTGAGTTTGTGCTGCATCGGTTGTCAATGCGAAATGATGCGCACCTAATTTTTCGGCATCCTGCTGTTTTGATGGTGATGTACTGAGCATAGTAACATCAGCACCGAAAGAAACGGCAAACTTAATGGCCATATGCCCCAGGCCACCG
>CAILMA010000666.1 GCA_903835145.1 uncultured Bacteroidota bacterium | reverse complement strand
TGAGCGTGTTTAACAAAACATTTGGCTAAATGGGTTGGCTTTAACAAAGGTGTGCGTCTATCAACTTAATATAAATGAACTAAAATCCCATACCAAGACCAAACTCAGCGAATTCAGCAACTATTTTATGTGTTTTGAGCAAAACAGACACAAATAACTCCTTCAGGGTCCCTTTTTCCCGCTTTACAAGGTATAGATTACCGCCCAGCTTTTCGTAATAAGGGTCCTGTTTCAGAAACGTTTGTTTGTAATAAACCCCTATCTGCATCATAATGCCTACCCGGCCCAACAAAAACTCGTTACCAGCGAAAAAGGCGCCTTGCCATGAGTTTTCCTTTTCGTGCCCGTAGTCAACCCCATAGTTGCGTAAAAAAGCGTAGGTACTTTCGTGGTACGCATAGTCGGTACCAACAAATACCTTATTCTTACTCATCCACCTTCTGCTTTCATATAAAGAACCCACATACGTTGGCAGTTCCGGATTGCCCTTAGCCCGTGCCTCGTTCCAGGCTATTCCAAACCTGCCTTCTGTGAGCCAGCGATTGCTCAACTTTGTCAAATCTCTTATTACCCGTGCGGGCCGCGAAGTGTTAGGGAAATAACGGACGCCAATATGCGTTCCAACCATATTAACACCAAGATTAGGGTCGTGAAAATCGGCATTTGAAATGTGTGTAAAATTGAGCCCCCATTGCACATCCCAGTGCTCATTTACGTGGTAACGAACGTCTGTCATAAATATGGCAAAATCATTCAAGTGAGTACTTATCGCATTGTTAAGTGTATCAACCGGAGCAACAGTCTGGAATTTCTTTGTAACATAGCCTACTCCGTCTCCAATCCTCAGGGTCCATTCAAATTTCTGCCTCCTAATGAGTGGAATTTGAATGTTGGTATACAGTCCAAGGCACTGTCCATAAACATTATTCAGCCCATAATTAGTATACGTAAGCCCAACTCCTATCATCGGAAACCGCCGCCGTTGGTGCCACTCTTTTTTGCCGCAGGTTTGCCAGATAAAATTCATATCTGAGGCAGCCGAAAGCGACGGTATCGGGCCGGTGAACTTTGTATCCTGCCTGAAAATTTTACCAGCGAGCATGTTGGTTTCCACCCCGAAACCGGGCTGCACTTCCTGCCCACGGGTGGTAGGAATGCACAACAATGCAATGGCCAGCAAGAGACAATATGGACAGAATAAACTTAATTTCATGAAGAAGGACAAAAATATGACATTATTTTTCACATCAAAATTACAGGGTGAAACTTGCGGAAAAGTAGCGAAACAATAAAAAATCTAACAATAAATTTGAAAAATAATACTACAGCCCTAACTTCGTAAGCAAACAATACCTATGAAACTGTTCCCATTAAAACACTACCCCATTATCTTGTTGATTGCCTGTTTCGTGGGAGGGTTTGCCTTTCCTGCTTGCGCGCAGTCCATTTTTACAATAGCGGGCACCGGGGCAACCGGTGCTACCGGCGATGGCGGTGCGGCAACGGCTGCGCAGCTTTTCAACCCCACTGGATTGGCAAGTGACACCGCCGGCAATATCTATATCGCAGACCAGTCTAACCAAAAAGTAAGAAAAATTAGTCGTGCCGGCATCATAACCACCATTGCTGGCAATGGCACACCGGGCTTTAGTGGCGATAGTCATGCCGCGACTGATGCCCAGTTGTATGATCCCCTTGCTGTAGCTGTAGACCGGGCAGGAAATGTTTATATAGCCGATGGCGTAAATTGCCGAATTCGGAAAGTAAATACATCTGGAGTTATAACCACAGTTGCAGGAGCAGATTCTGCAGGTTTCACGGGCGATGGCGGGGCAGCTACCAATGCCTGCCTCAGGTCGCCATATAGCGTTTTCTTAGACTCCGCTGGCAATATTTTTATTGCTGATCAGGTAAATAACAGGATACGAAAAGTAAACACAGCCGGCATAATAACTACAATAGCCGGAAATGGACGCGCTGCATACAGCGGTGATGGCGGGCCAGCTACAAGCGCAGCACTCAACAGTCCGTCTGGAGTAGTAGTTGATGGTGCGGGAAATGTCTACATATCAGACCAGAACAACAACCGGATTAGAAAAATCGACACTGCAGGTTATATTTCTACTTTTATTGACAGCGGTTTGCACAATAACTGGGGCATTGCACTCGACGACACAGGATGCCTTTACATCGCAAATTATTCAAACACCCAGATTTTAAAGGCGACCCCGACTGGCAGGGTGTCAATTTATGCTGGTGCCATGCACTCTGGTTTTTCAGGTGACGGTGGCCCGGCAACTGCCGCCCAACTCAACTATCCGTCTGGAGTGGCCCTCGGGGGGAAGTATTTATATATCGCAGACCAAACCAACCACAGGATACGCAGAATAAACACTTGTGCACCTAATGTGGGTTCAATAATAGGCCCCGGTGCACTATGCGCAGGTAATACAGTAGCATTGGAAGTAGCTACGACAGGTGGCACATGGCTAAATGCAAACCCCGGTATCGGAACTATTTCCGCAGCGGGTATATATACTGCAGCAACTGGCGGCGCTGATACGATAAGCTATGAGGCAACTAATACTTGCGGGACAACTGAAAGTCAAAAAATCATTTACGTACAAACGCCGGATGCTGCCGGCAGTATCACCGGTCCATCATCTGTATGTATTCACTCGTCTGCAACGTACAGCACCAGTGGCAGCATGGGATCCTGGTATAGTTCCAGCCCCTCAGTAGCAACAGTGGTTGCCTGGAGCGGCTCTGTTTCCGGCCTTACAACAGGCACAGACACTATCAAATACGTTGCCTCCAATAGTTGCGGATACGATACTGCACATGTTGTAATAACCGTGGTTGCCACGCCCCCGGTTGTACCTCCCGTTACCGGACCAGACAGCGTTTGTGCTGGCTACAGCATTGCGTTAGCCGATAGCCTCATGGGCGGCACATGGGCCAGCAGGCATACCACTATCGCATCTATCAACGCTTCGGGATTGCTCTCTGGAATTGTTGCCGGCATCGATACTATAATTTACAAGGTGACAAATGGTTGTGGTTCTGACTCTGTAGCCTACCGGGTTGTTGTCAAATCCGGCACAGGCTGCCATACATTTGTACCTTCACTGGAAGCCATTGATGCAAACATTGAAACCGATCCGAACCCGTGCTATGGAACATTGAATATCCGCATCAATTCAACGGCTTCCGAAAATTGTATTGTCTGCGTTTATGACCTAACGGGCAATAAAATCGCAATGTTTACAGCAGCTACAAACATTAATGTTCCTCTATCAATTTCTGCGAAACCGGGCATCTATTTGTTGCAAACAATAGTAGACCGGAAACTGCTAACGAAAAGATTTGTAGTGGAATAAAAACACGACCTGACACAAACAAAAAAAACTGACAGGCTACCGGAAACGGTAGCCTGTCAGCAATAGCTATAATACATTAGAATTATTTCTTCTTAGCGGGAGCAGATTTCTGCTGAACGGATTTACCGTTGCCGCCATCAGCCGACTGTGGTTTTTCCATGAACATAACAGAAGCAATGCACAAAATGCCAATAGCTGAAATAAGCACCCAGGTACCTTTTTCCATGATATCGCCTGACTGCTTAACACCCATAACCTGACTACTCATGCTGCCAAAAGTACCGGAAAGACCGCCACCCTTAGGGTTTTGAACCAAGATAAAAAAGCCCAGTGCAACACATGCCAGTATAATTAAACCTGTAATAACGACTATCATAATTGTTTGTCTTTTAAAACTTCTTCTATTTTGCGAGCAAAGTAAGCATTTTTTTGAGGATTCTGCAAACTTAATTTCTTGTACATTTCAATAGCCTTATCATATTTTTTTTGTTTAATATATATGTCGGCCAGAGACTCACTTGCAAGCCCTTCTTCCTTGGTTATAGAATTAACGGCCATTTCAAATACATTCTCGGGAATTTCGTCGTCTTCCTCTTCAAAAGCCGCTGCAAGCTTCTCTTTCTGCCACATTGATTTTATAGCCCGCTGCTCTTCAATTTCATTTTTTTGCTTGTCGGCAGAATTTTTAAAATGCAATAACCACTCCGTGAAACTCATCATAATCATTAGCGATTTGTCTTTTACTGATGCTGAAGAAAACTCTTCATTATGCATTTTTAAGTCTTCTACCTTATCGGGAAGTTCTCCCGTCACCTTTATTCCCTGCTGGAAAAAATAATCCTCTGAATAAACAGGTGTAAATATTTCTTCTTCCTTCATTTTTATTTCTTCTGGTTCCTGATGTATCTCTTCTATATCCGAAATTCTGAATGTCTCTAAAATATCATCAACTGATACATACAATTTACGTTCTTCAGCCTGCTCGCGTTCATCTTCGCTTTTCACCTGCCGCTCCTCCACAATGTGGATTGCAGGCAGGTCTTCTGCCGCTGGCACCTCAACAAACAATTCGTCGGAATGTTCCGCTTCATATTCGTTTTCCAGGGCAGCATCAAGCTCCGGGTTGCTCGCTTCTTCGGGTAATAAGTCAGCCAATACACTCTCCTCGCCATTAAAGAGCTCATCAACTCCTTCTTCCATCAGCAATGTCGATTGCGTATCCACTTCTTCTGTTATTCCTTCTATTATTTCGTTTGCCGCATCGTACTGGTAACTTGGTTCGTGGGTATCCTCTTCCGTTGCTATTGGCTCTTCAATTGCCTCTGTGACTTCTGGTTCCGTTTCAAATTGATAAGTAGGATATGTAATAGAATCATCCTGTGCCACAGGTTCGTCCGTTGCGACCGCCGAGCCCGGTTCTGGCTCAAACTGGTAGGTTGGATAACTGAACCTTTCATCGGATGCAGACGGCTCCTCTGTAGTTTCTTCAACTACAGTTTCGCTATTGTATTCATAAGTTGGGTAGGTAATAATGTCATCGGCAACCCTGTCATCCGCATCATCGGTTGCGGCACCCTCATCGTAAGTACGATCTGTCTTTAAACCCTGTACAAATTCCCAAAATAAAATCCAGTTGCCTGTGTAGGCATACATAGACGAGAGCATTTTTTCAGAGAATGGTTCTGACTTCTGCAGTTGCGCAGCAACCAGATACCTTGCTGGTGTAAAATATGGATATTTCTCAATAAGCTTGGTGCCGGTATTGGCTGTCCATTCCCCCGCAGTGCCCGGCTCCCTGAAGGCGTCGGTAATCGTTTGAATTGAATATTGATCAGTCATATTATCAGTTACTACCAGTTTACGAATGCTTTATTAAATATATCGTCGGCAAGCTGGTTGCCAATATCGTCTATTAGTGCATTTTCCACATTTTGCAAGGTCTGCGTTGCATCAAAGTCAGAAAACCGGGTAAAGGTCTGTGTAAAGTTAGCTTTTTCGTTTTTCCTGTTTTTAAATTTTACAGAAAGACTTAATGTTAAACGGTTTTTTGTTGCAGTTTGTACATTCTGAGCCCCTGAAACGGTGACCGCATAGCTTGTGATAGAACCTGACATGTCATAATCTGCATCATCGCCTGATACCGGTGCGAGACCGGTTTGTGAAAGAATCCTTCCCCGTATTTTGTCGGTTAACGTAGCTGCAAGGCTGGGCACAACGTTCTGAGCTTTGTTCTCCAGCAAGTGAATATTGATATTCTTCCCCTCGATGGTAGCACCTGAAAAACTGTATACACCGCAACCTGCCAGCATTGGCAGTAATAAAAATGATAATAAAAGGCCCTTCAAACCCATACCCTGCAAAATTAGCGTAAAAGGTTGATTGTTGTAGCGAAATACGCAGCATCTAAAAGTTAACAAGAACTCATAAGATGAAATAACTCCAAATCTTCTGCCTGTATTTGAAATTTCAAATTGACAAGCATCGTCGCCCTATATTAAGTATTTGCCCACAATAGGTACCCGGCGCCCTATTCCAAATGATTTTGGCGATACGCGGATGATAGGACAAAACTGATTCCGCTTGTATTCATTAGTGTTCACAAGCTTCAAAATACGGGCTACAAGCGCTGCATCAAATCCGAGTGCGACAATCTCCCTTGGGCCCAACCTGCGCTCGATGTAGAGATACAAAATGGCATCGAGCACCGGATACTCCGGCAGGCTGTCGCTGTCTTTTTGCCCTGGCCTTAGCTCAGCGCTTGGTGCCTTATCTATAATGTTCTGAGGAATTATTTCCTGGCTCTTGTTGATGTATCTGGAGAGCGCATAAACCTGTTCTTTGTACAAATCTCCCAGCACGCCAAGCCCGCCTGCCATATCACCATAAAGGGTGCCATATCCCGTTGCCAGTTCGCTTTTGTTGGAAGTATTAAGCAATATAGTACCGAATTTATTGGACATTGCCATAACCATTGCCCCTCTTATGCGGGATTGCAGGTTTTCCTCGGCTACGTTAAAGGGCAGCCCCTCAAAGACAGGACTCAGTGCGTTACTGAACGCCTGGTACACGGGTTCTATTGGAATGACGTGGTATTCGTTGTTCAGGTTTTTAGAAAGCTGCACTGCATCAGTAACCGAGTGATCTGACGAAAACTGCGACGGTAATAACAAAGCTGTTACGTGTTCGGCCCCCAAAGCCTCGCAGGCAAGTGCCAGCACCAATGCACTATCAATGCCACCCGATGAAGCCACAATAGCCTTGAAGAAGCCCATCTTTGAGAAATAGTCACGAATACCTGTAAGCAGGGCCGTGTGAATTTTATCGATGCTCTTCCCGGGTAGCAGCTGGTCCGGTAACTGCTGAACGGTTGTTACATTTTCAGCAGCCACTATAATACTACCTTGAAGTGCACCTGTCGATTCATTGAAAACAACAGATTGCATGTCTTCTCTAAAATAAGAAAGTTCGCTAATGATGTTTCCAGCCCTGTCCATTGCCATTGAACCTCCATCAAATACAATCTCGGTTTGCGAACCCGTTGTATTGCAATAGATCATGGGCAGGTTGTACCTCAGTACATTCTGTTTCACAATACCTTTCCTGCTGTCCGCATGTACGTAGTCAAATGGCGATGCGCTAAGGTTTATCATCATATCAGGCTGCTGCTTCACCAGCTCGTCCATGGGGCACATGCGGTAGAGCGGGTCGTCAGTCAGGTTCCAAATGTCTTCGCAAATTGTAACGGCCAGTTTCAGCCCTTTAAATTGCAGCACATTCCATTCCCAGGCAGGTTCAAAATACCTGTACTCATCAAAAATATCATATGTAGGAAGTAAGGTCTTATGCCTTATCCCCTGAATTTCATTGTTGTAAATCAGGAAAACGCTATTAAACAGATTTTTTCCTTCCGGCTGTTCGTTGCGGGATGGGCAACCCACAAGCACACCTATGGTGTCTGCAACTGCCTTAATGCGCTCTATTGAGGCGAGCCCCTGCTCTATAAAATCATTGAACTCCAGAAAATCTCTGGGAGGATACCCGCACACAGCCAGTTCTGAAAAAACGATGAGGTCCCCACCCTCTTGTTTTGCCTGCTCTATAGCTTCAATTATCTTGTTGGTATTGGCCTCAAAATTACCGATGTGGTAATTTTGCTGTGCGATAAATATCTTCATTTGCATGCAAAATTACCAAGAATACGTGAAGTTCGCACTTCAAAAAACTTAATGCCGCAGCGAAATAATGCTTTTAAAACTGTTAACTTTGTTAGGCAATTAATACAAATATGACAACGCTATCATTGGACAATGAAATTAAACATTACTTGCCCTTGCTCAACCTCAAGCAAAAGCAATCCTTGCTTACTCAAATTAAAACTTTGCTTGAAAACAAAAACGTCGAAAGCAGTGCAATAGACTTCCTCGCTCAGTACAATAGAGAATTGCAGGAGGCAGAAAAACGCGTAAAGGCCGGCAATTTTACCACCTTGGAAGATCTGAAAATTGAATCTGAAAACTGGTGAGCATGGTCAAAAAAGTCAGATTTGACAATGAGGCAAAAGAATCCAGCCCCACTTACCAGTAGTTCGTGCCCCCACTTAATAATACTATTAAAATATAATTACTTAATATATCCGAGTATCTTCAGCATGCTTTGCGGAGTCTGCTCCTTAGCATAGAGCCAATCTTCCATTTTGCCCTCCTTATCAAACTCGACTACAATGTGTTTCGGCGAAGGTATCATACAGTGTTTAATACCTCCATAACCTGCAAGTTGGTCCTGATAAGCACCGGTGTGAAAGAAACCTATATATAATGGTTCAGGCACCTTTTCCTTCGTCAGTTTGGGCAGGAACACGGCATTAATGTGCTCTTCTGAGGTATAAAAATCGTGACTATCGCAGGTGAGGCCACCAAGGTGCACTTCCTGGTATTCATTGTCCCATTTATTGATAGGCAGCATCAGGAATTTCTCGCCAATACCCCAGGTGTCAGGCAATGTAGTAATGAATGAACTGTCAATCATATACCAGATCTCACGGTCATTCTGCATTTTTTCGTCTAAGACACTATAAACAACAGCACCTGTTTCACCTATAGTAAATGAACCAAATTCAGTAAATATATCGGGTGTTTCAACCTTGTTTTTCTTACAAACTTTCTTGATGGTCGATACAATTTCATTAATCATGTAATTGTAATCGTAGTCGAAATTAAGCGAATGTTTAATAGGCAGACCACCACCTATATTCAGCGCTTTCAGCTCCGGGCATATCTTTTTGAGCTGGCAGTAGAGATTGAGCACTTTGTTGAGTTCACTCCAGTAATAAACGTCATCTTTAATGCCCTTATTCATAAAGAAGTGGAGCATTTTCAGGTGAAACTTATCATTACCTTTTATCTTGTCAACATAAAATTC
>CAILMA010000665.1 GCA_903835145.1 uncultured Bacteroidota bacterium | reverse complement strand
ATAAGAACTTGAGTTAGCCAAACCACCAACGCTCTCTGAAGTTTCAAAAAGACCATTGTTGTTGAAGTCAATCCATATCTGGAAAGCCTGAGGCAAGGTGCTACCGCTACCGGTCGTTACCGTGTAGGTGCTACCAGCCGTAAGTGTACAACCCATAGTTGAAGACTCGTCCATGTAAGCCGATGTTGTACCATCAACATTGTGATCATTTATTGAAGTACCTGCATCGCCAGCTATTTGGAACGGATATGTAGCGTTAGCTATGTAGGTATTTTCATACGATGCGGCATACTGATAAGTAGGCGTACAAGCAGAAGCACCGAGGAAATACACTAACAAAGGCGCTGTAGCAGCATAAGCTGAAGTGTAGCTACATGTTACCACGCACTGGAAGTAGGTATTAGCGCTGATGCCACCTGTATAGACATAGGATGCAGTAGTAGCACCAGATATGTTAGACCATCCGCCTGTACCGGTAGATGAAGTCTGCCACTGGAAGGTAAGACCACCAACAGAAGAAAATCCTGTGCAGCTCAAAGTAAACGAGCTGGAAGCTGTACCAAAACCCGGCGTAGAGCTGGCCGTACCTGGTGATGGCGTACCAGAGCAAGGAGAAGCACCTGTACCAGATACAGCGATATTAGCTGTACTGCCAAGGCCACCACCTGTTATGGTAACACTACCAGTGTAAGTTGTAGCAGTTGTCGGATCGAACTGAACATAAACAGAACGTGAACCAACGGTACCACCTGAATAGGTAATTGTGTAGGAAGCAACCCATGTAGAACCATCAGATGAAACTTTGTACCCTGTAGGGGCTGTTACTGTGATGGAACCAGAAGCTGGAGTAAGATACAACGCACTAACGGTAGATGAAAGTGTAGAAGATGATGTACCTGTTGTAGTAGGAGCAAACGCCAGACTTGTAGGCGCCACAACCGCTGTTGGAGGCACATAAATAGTCACTTTATAGTCACGAACCTCACCATAGTTAGAGTTTGAAGTTGTAGGACAAGGAGGAACGTTAGGATACTGCAAAGTGTTGCCGTAATAAACACCCTCAACACGCATACGGAACACACCAGCCTGAATGCCTGAAGAAGCAGAAGGGATGGTAAGTGATGTCGTAAACAAATAAGACGAAGTGCTCGTTCCTGCAACACCACCGATGCTCTCTGAAGTTTCGAAAGAACCATTGTTGTTGAAGTCAATCCAAACCTGATAACCCATACCATAGCTTGCAGTAGTACCGAACGAAGCCGTGTACGAAGAACCTGCGCTAAGGGTACAAGTATAAGCGGTACCAGTCTGATCGGTATATCCGGTAGAATTACAAGATGAGTTATCAGTAATAGAACCGGTAGAACCGATGATATGGAACGGATAAGAAGGAGTACCTACCACCATACCGTAAGAACAAGCGCTTGCGTTATAGTAGAAAGTTGGCGTACAACTTGAGTTAGGGAAGTAGTACGTAAGAATAGAAGCAGTAGTAGCAGAAGCACTGGAGTAAGAGCAGGTAACAACACACTGGAAGTATTTGTTAGCCGAAATACCAGTGAATGAGTAAGTGCTCAAAGTAGCGCCTGATATGTTGCTGAAAGTAGTACCATCGCTTGATGACTGCCACTGGAACTGAATACCACCTGATGCAGAGAACCCTGTACATGTAAGTGTAAACGGAGTAGAAGAATTACCTGAGGTTGGCGATATTGCTGCAGTACCGGCTGTAGGTGTACCAGAGCAAGCTGCGGCACCTATACCAGATACAGCGATATTAGCACCGCTAAGACCGCCACCAGTAACAGAAATGCTGCCGGTGTAGGTAGTAGTTGATGTAGGATCGAACTGAGCATAGATGGTTGCAGAACCTGATGAATATGCATAGGTAATAGTATAAGAAGTAACCCATGTAGAACCATCAGAAGAAACCTTGAAACCTGTAGGAGCAGTAACGGTAAGTGTACCACCGGTAGCAGGTGTAAGGTAAGAAGCGGTCATACTAACCACGCTTGTAGCAGAACTTGTGCCAGTAGTTGTAGGCGAGAAAGCTATGCTTGAAGGCGAGAAGAAAGCTGTAGGAGGAACATAGATACCTATCTGGTAATCGCGGGTCTCACCGTAGTAGTCGGTTGTGGTACTACCGTTAGGGCAAGGATTAAGAGATGGATAGTTATGGTAAGAATAATAAGAAGTAGCCACCCTCATACGGTAAACACCCTGTGCAATAGAGCTGCTTGCAGCAGGCACAGTGATACCGAATGTATAAGATGTGTTATAAAGTGAGCTGTTTGCAAGACCACCAACTGACTCTGTACTCTGGAAAATACCATCGTTGTTGAAGTCGATCCATACCTGATAGGCCTGTGGAAGATAAGTACCACTACCAACAGTCATGGTATAAGTAGTACCAGACTGAAGCACACAACCCTGAGTTGTAGAATAATCAAGGTAAGCATGTGAAGTTGCATCAACAGTATTATCATCAATTGAAAGGTAATAACCGTTAAGTTTCAAATGGTAAGTTGCATTAGCCATGTATGTATTTTCATAACTAACTGCATAATACCAGTAAGGAGTGCAGCTTGAAGCATGTATGAAAGACGCTTCGCAAGATGTAGCGGTAGCAGAAGTACTTGAGTAGCTACAAGTAACTATACACTGATAGTATGTATTTGCTGAAAGGCCTGAGAAGGTATAGTTTGCAGAAGTTGCACCCGTAATGTTAGACCATCCACTGGTACCAGTAGATGATTGCTGCCACTGGAACTGGATACCACCTGCTGCACTGTAGCCAGTAACGGAAAGTGTGAACGGAGTAGAAGAACCACCAGCAACAGGGCTTACGGCAGTAGTACCCGCTGTAGGCGTGCCAGAGCAAGGAGCGGCACCAATACCAGAAACAGGCAGGTTAGCCGTGCTGGCTAAACCACCACCGGTAACAGTTACACTTGCCGCATAAGTACCAGCAGAAGCAGGATCGAACTGAACATAAACCGTGTTAGTGCCAATTGCTGCACCAGAGTAAGTTAATGTATAAGAAGTAACCCATGTAGAACCATCGGTTGAAATCTTAAAGCCAGTTGGCGCAGTCACTGTTAACGTACCTGAAGTTGGGTTCAGGTAGGTAGCAGAGAAATTTGATGATTGTGTTGCTGAGCTTGTACCAGTTGTAGTTGGTGAAAACGCAAGCGCTGTTGGCGCAAACACAGGAACCGGTGGCACAAGGATAGTAACCTTGTAATCGCGAACCTCACCATAGTAGTAGGTAGTACCTGTGTAAGGGCATGGACTCAAACTTGGATAGTTGTGATAGTTGTACTCGGTTTCAACACGCATACGGTAAGAGCCCGGAGTAATAGAACTGCTACCAGTAGGAATAGTTACGGTATAAGTGTGAACCGAAGAGGTAACAAATGTTTGACCACCTACTGACTCTGTACCTTGGAAAATACCATCATTGTTGAAGTCAATCCAAACCTGATCAGCGAGACCGTAAGAGCCTGAGTTACCAGTTGTGAATACATAAGACGTACCTGCATTCAGGATAAGACCTGTCATACCTGAAGCAGAAGAGCAATCGGTATAACCGTAGTTAGGGCTACCTGAAGATGAGTTAACTGTATTATCGTTAATAGATGTACCGGAAGCACCATTTACTTTGAAAGCCTGAGTAGATGTCACGATACACATACCGGCGCTATAATCTCCATAAGTGAAAGCAGGAGTACAACTTGAAGTATGGTAAAGATAAAGCTCAGTGACAGTTGAGTTAGCCGAAGCACTTGAATAAGAACACGTAACAACGCACCTGTAATAGGTGTTGGCAGATATACCTGTAAATGAATAGGTAGCATTGGTAGCGCTTGTGATGTTAGACCATCCGCTGGTGCCTGTAGACGACGATTGCCACTGGAAGGTAAGACCACCGGCCGTAGAATAACCAGTAACAGAAAGTGTAAATACATCAGAAGCACCACCTGCAAGCGGGAGACCGGCAGATGTACCTGCAGTAGGCGTACCGCTACAGTTTGGAGCACTAATACCAGTTACTGCAATTGCAGCACCGCTGATACCACCACCAGTGATAGTAATGCTACCGGCATAACTTGTATAAGCAGTAGGTGCAAATTGAGTATAAATTGTAGTCGCACCTAAAGTCCTGCCGGTATAAGTGATTACATAGCTGGTAGCCCAGGTAGAACCATCAGGTGACACATTGAAACCAGTAGGGGCTGTAACTGTGAAGTTGCCACTTGCCGGTGAAAGATATGAACCTGAGAAAGTAGCAGTATAAGTGCCTGAAGTACCGGCAGTGTAGTCAACCGTTGGGAACGCAATTGTTGTAGGCGTCAACGTATATACCGGAGGTACAATAAAGTTTACGTAGTAGTCACGAACTTCACCATAGTAGTTAGAAGTTGAGCTGCCGTTAGGGCAAGGCAACAAACTTGGATAGTTATGATAAGAATAGTACTCTGTTTCAACACGCATACGGTAGAAACCTGGAGTAATAGAACTGCTGCCTGTAGGCATTACGATATTGAAAGAGGCACTGTATGCATAGGTGCTGGAGTTAGCCAGACCACCTACAGACTCAGAACTTTCGAAAACGCCATTGTTGTTGAAATCCACCCAAACCTGCTCAGCCTGCGGCAAATAATCTCCGTTGGCTACAGTCATAGTATAGGTAGTACCAGCTTTTAGTGTACAACCATATGTTGTTGAATAATCGACATAGCCAGGGCTGGACAAGCCGAGCGTTGCATCGTTAATAGAAGTACCTGCCTCACCATTGAGCGCCAGAGGATACCCTGTAATACCAAGGTATGTATTCTCAGAGGATACACCATAATACCACGTTGGTGAGCAACTTGAAGCTGGCAAGTAGCTGGCAGTAACGATATTAGAGTTTGAAGTGATGCCACTCGCAGCACAGGTTACCAAACATTGGAAATACTTAGTGGCCGTGATACCTGTGAAGCTATAAGAAGCAAGGGTAGCGCCAGAAATATTTGACCATGTAGTACCGTCAGAGCTTGACTGCCACTGGAAGCCGATTCCACCAGCAACGCTGTAAGCGGTGTCATAAAGCGTGAAAGCCGTAGTAGACCTACCAAAACCCGGTGTGATGTAAGCAGTACCTGCGGTAGGAGTGCCGCTACATGCTGTTGCAGATGTACCAGATACAGAAATGTTAGTGGTAGAAGTACCACCGCCTGTAATAGTAACACTTCCGGTATAAGTACCAGTAGCTGAAGGTGCAAACTGAACGTACACTGTGGATGCGGTGAGCGTAGAGCTTCCGTAAGTCATAGTATAAGAGCTTGCCCATGTAGAACCATCAGGAGAAACTTTGTAACCTGTTGGTGCTGTTACAGTGAACGTACCGGAAGCTGGGGTAAGGAACAACCCTGTAAAAGAGGAAGTTGCCGTAACCGTAGAACCTGCAGAAGTAGGCGGGAACGACAAAGCACTCGGGGAAGCAGAAGCTACAGGAGGCACCTGAAGTGTAACCGCATAGTCCCTTGTTTCACCATAATAGCTGGTAGTAGTAGTACCGTTAGGGCAAGGCAGGATACCAGGGTAAGTATGGTAGTTGTACTCGCACGCAACACGCATGCGGTAAACACCAGGCTTTACAGCACTGCTACCGGCTGGCATAGTAACGGTATACGTACGAACGAGGCTCGACATACCAGACTGACCGCCAACAACTTCCGATGATTCGAAAATACCGTTGCTGTTGAAGTCTATCCACACCTGATCACTGAACGTGTAAGAGGTGGTGCTGCTACCTGCTGTAAATGTATAAGAAGTGCTCGCTTTCAGTGTAACTGAATAGCTTGCACTCTGATCAAGATACGCATGAGCTGAGGCATCGACAGTAGCATCATTAATAGATGTACCTGACTCTCCATTCACCATAAACTTCTGGGTGGCATTACCAATGGTTGAGTTGATGCTCGTTACAGCATAATACCAATATGGGGTACAGCTTGAGTTAGGGAAGTAGTAAGCCTCTACCGAATTGGTAGTAGCTGAGCTACTCGAAACCGAACAACCCACTACACACTGGTAATACTTATTGGCTGAAAGGCCGGAAAAAGTATAACTGATGTTGGTAGCACCGCTTATGTTGCTGAAAGTGATACCATCAGTAGAGCTTTGCCATTGGAACGTAATACCGGACGCCGAAGTGTAGCCGGAACAAGTTACTGTAAACGAAGTAGAAGCGTTACCGTAAGTTGGGCTAATAGCACTTGTACCTGCTGTTGGTGTACCAGAGCAAGGATTTGCCGTAATACCGGTAACAGGTATATTGTATGTGGAACTGAGTCCTCCACCAGTAACTGCTATACTACCTGTGTAAGTACCTACAGATGATGGGCCAACAAACTCAACATAAACCGGAACAGATGCCACAGTACCTGAGGCATAGGTTTGGGTGTAGGAGGTTACCCATGTTGACCCATCCTTCGAAATCTGGAAGTTCGAAGGTGCGGTAACGGTGAGTGACCCTGAACTTGGAACCAGAAACGCTCCGCTGAGTGCAGTAGTCATAGCTGCCGAAGTAGTACTTACGCTGATAGCGGTGAAAGCAACACTTGCAGGCGACGCAGAAGCAGACGGCGGAGGAGGCACCAGATTCACAAGGTAATCGCGGGTATTACCATAATAGAAATAAGGACTCGTACCACTGTTAGGGCACGGAGTAGAAGAAGTAAATGTTGAAGCATAAGAATAATAATAACCTACAATCCTCATTCTGCGGTAACCGGTAGCGGCAGTGCCGAGTGCAGTTGACAGGTTAGAAGTTGCAATGGAAAAGGCACCATTTGTAGTAGAAGTCGTGTTTTGACCTACCCACTCAGATGTCTGGAAGATACCATCATTATTATAATCGATAAACACCTCAGCACCCTGGCCTACGTAAGAAGCTGCAAGACTAAAAGTGTATGCGCTACCGAGTTTCAAATTGATCGGTGTAGCCTGCATACCTGTCTCATCATCGTAAGCTATTGAAGTAGAGCGGGAAGAGTCATATAACGTTGTACCTGCGTCACCATTCAGCGTTATGTTCCTGTTAACCATGTATCCGTAAGGATATGTAGTGGAAGAAATATAATCAGCGTAATAGCGATAGTAGTATGCCGGAGTACAAGACGAAGCTGCAATTGTATTTGCAATAGAGTCAACGGAAGAGGTTGCAGAAGAACCGCTACAAGTTATTATACACTGGTACCAAGTTTTAGCAGAAGCGCCATAAACGGTCCAGGTAGGCGAAGTAGCACCAGAAATACTCGAGAAACCACTTGAAGCTGAAGTTGTAGAAGACTGCCACTGATAAGTAAGCCCTGCTGCACTTGATGCACCAGTAAGCGACAATTTTATTGGAGTGGTAGTACTTGCTGCGTGAGGTAACACATTGGCTGCACCAGCAGTTGGTGTACCTGAGCAGGAAGAAGGAGCAGTGTAAGTAATAGTAAGGTAAGGAACGTGGTTGGTAGCAGAAGTAGAAGCACCACCGGCACCTGCTTCACCTGCGAACGTATGGATCTGTGTGTTGCTTGCAGAGTTAGCCCATTTGTACAAGCAGATAGAAACTTTACCGCCAGCGTACTTCGAGAAGAAGCTTGCGGCTGCGGTACCGTTTAGTGTTTGGGTACCATTACCTGTTGATGACGCCCAGGCAGTAGTAGTAATAAGCAGCGGTGTGGCACCATTGGCATAACCACGGTACAACAAGCTTGAGTTTAACGCCATTGGGTCAGTTACCTTGGAAAGATCGCCAGGATAGCCGAGGGTATAAAATGACGTTGTTCCCGCAGCAGAACCCGATACAGTAACATAGTATCCGAAAGTGATACTGGAAATTGTAGACCCCTGCGGTATTGCACTAAGGTTAAAAACAGCATAACCATAGTCCTTAGGACACGTGGCATTGCTGGTACGGTAATCTTCAATTACAATGTTACCGTCAGTTCTTGTTTGTCCGGTACCCGTTCCTAAGACGTAGCCGGTGGTGTACGTACCAGTGGAGCCCGACGCGTAAAACGTGGTTGTTGATTGCCCGAATGCCACTAACTTGAGGCACATCAAGAGCAATAATAAATATAATTTTTTCATACGCACTGTTCTTTAATTTGTTTAGTTCAGTATTAAGGATTGATATTTTAAATTAAAAAGGCATTAACGATAAGGTATAGCGGCTTATCTGATTGGAGTATTGATTTACTTTTTTTCAAGGTAGCCGCACCTGCAATATCTGGGTCAGGCGGCTTGAAAAGTATTTCAAATGGTACCTCCCGCAACTCAGCATTGCTGGCGGCATGTACGTCGCTGCCTGTGATTCCTTGTTGGTTTAACGCGATTGCCATTACCCCCCCATTTAAAAACACCGGACAACCTAAATCATTTTCGGAAGCAGGATTAACTGCAGCCGAAGTTCCCAAACTACCTAAAGCGAGGCAGGAAAGAACCATAAAGAAATAGAGACCCCTCATATACTCGCAACTTTAATTGAAAAAAACTGTTTAGTTAAATTTATTTTTACTTTGGCTATAGCCACAAAATAACACACACCCCTTCGGTTGAAGAGATGTCAAACTGGTTCATGGCAAAAGAGAGAGGTGATGGTTTTAACTTTATTGAGCTGTTTTTCAGGTTTTCCCCCTCAAAGGCAAGTGGCCTCTGGTGGCTGAAGAGCAGTTTACTTTGTTTTCAAGCGTGTTTCGGGTTGGGTATACTATTTAACAGGCACTATAAAATTGTTAACTTATATAATTAAACAGCTATTTGGGCTGTGGTATTGACTCTGGGTGTTATATTCTTCAAACTGATTCCCTTGTTAACTCGACATTAATCGTTAGTTAAATTTTGTTAACAAATTTGAAACACAAACTTAAGGTATTCGGACCTCACGAAAATCATAAATTTTCTCTTTAACATCTAAATAACAAAGATAAGCGCCGCAAATTAAATGTTCTAATTTTCGAATAACTTAAAATTAGTTTAATCGCTTTAGAAATTGCTTTTGGTTAATAAAACAAAATACTATTAGACAAAAACAACCGAAATACTTGCCATTTTAGCGTTTTCGTATCCCTTAAATAACAAAAAATCGACCTTTTTAAAGCTTTTAAATTGTACTGACGTCGTTCTACGACTGCCTATTTTTTAAGAAGTTTAATACGTTAAAGAAAATAAAAAAACGGACAAAAAACCGCCTATCCGGGAAACAAATATATGGAATTGAAACTAACTAACCTAAAAAAGAAATCAGATTAACGCCCGATTAACATGAATGTAACTGATTGAAATGCAATGTATTAAGAGGTGTTTTACCCTACTATTTTAGTGTACATACATGCAAATGGCGCCCACAGGCTCTTTAACAATTTTATGACATATAATTATTGTAGAATCTATTTTAAATTGCATTTTTACTTATTTATTGCCAAAACAGGATTAAAGCAATGTAGTTATTGTAAAACGGGGGTATTTTCCACGATTTGGAAAATATTTATGGAATCTTTGAAATTTCCCATCTTTACATTTTACACCGGAGTAGCAATTGGCAGGAAATCAATCATATAGTAACCTCACAGACGAAGCATTGCTTTTGGCATATCGCAAAAGCGGTGACAATACCTGGCTTGGCTACCTGCTGCCCAGGTACACCGCTTTACTGCTTGGTGTGGCCATGAAATACCTGAAGGACAAGACGCTGGCAGAAGACGCTGTGCAGCAGGTTTTCCTTAAGGTACTCACCCACTTGCCGGCAGAAGAAATAGCAAATTTTAAGGGTTGGCTCTATGTACTCATGCGCAATCTATGCTTGCAGCAGCTGCGCGATCAGCAGCACAAAACCGGTAACCCGATGCCCGAAGAGCTGGCGGCTCCGGCTGACCATCGCGAGGAGCTACTGCAGCAGGAGCTGACCATGCAACACATGCAAGCCGCGTTAGAACAACTGAATGAAGAGCAGAGAATAAGTATAACGATGTTTTATTTTGAGCAACAGAGCTATGAGCAGATAACCGGCAAAACAGGTTTTACTTTTATGCAGGTGAAGAGCTTTATTCAAAACGGGAAAAGAAACCTAAAGGCACTAATTTTGAAAAACAGGCGCAGTTAGCCAATGGATGAGAAGGACGACATATTGAATGAATTAAACCCCGGCCTTACCGGACCGCCCACTCCACTAACCGAGGAGCAGCTAATGGCATACCTGGCCGGTAAATTACCAGCAGCGCTGCAGCATGCTGTAGAGCATTGGCTTGCCGAAGATGGAATGGAAAGCGATGCTATAGAAGGCCTGAAAACAATAGACCCGGAGGAAACATCCCATATTGTAAACCGACTGAACACACATGTAAAAAGCAACCTGAAGGGTAAGAGAAAACGGAATAAAACAGCGAAAAATGATCCGGCAACAATCGTTGCTGTAATTATAATTTTGTTATTGAGCTTAACGGCGTATCTTGTTTTGAAATTAGTGAAGTAACGTTCTTTCAAAACGCCATTTTATAAATTCAAAAAAAGCAATCCTAAATACTGACGATAATTTTACTACAAAATGAAACCTGTTTTCCTTTCTATTTTATTGGTATTGACCGGTGCGACTTGTTTCGCGCAGACTGATAGTATAAAAGTTTGGAACAAATGGTGTGCAAGGGCTGATACAGCATTGCTCTTCCCTACAGCGAACAACCTGATTCAAATTTATAGTGCGGGAATAAAACCAACAGATCTGGCTATAAAAAGTCTCGATAACGCTTTGAAGTTAGGCACACCTGAAATAAAGGGAGATACCCTTTCTGTGATGGCAATGCCGTACCCTAAGTACGGAAAGAGAATGCGACTTACTATTACGAACAAGAGAACGCAGAAATTGCTTAAAACCGTTCAGTTTTCAGCCGGGGAGATCCCGGTACCGGTAGCACGGCTTGGCAGCATAACATCAGCCACTGAGGCTAAAAAGAAGGACATTCTTGATCAGAGTTTTTTGCGCGTTGTATTTGCCAACTCTCTGTATAACTACCCCTACCGCATTAAAGAATACACGTTTAAATCACGGATGGCAGGCAGGGACATCAACATTCCAGTTAAGGGCTTTTTCATTACAAATGAAGTGCTTACTGTGCTTTCTAATGCCCCTACGGGCGCTTTCATAGAGTTCACCGGCATACAGGCTACCTGTCCGGAATGTAACCCCAGAACGCTTACTGATTTAAAAATGTTTGTACGGTAATTTCAACAAAAAATCTGCTTAGTTTTCCCAATACTGGGTGCCGTTTTTGTCGATGTATCCAAAATCTTCATCGACCTCAACGAGAGCGAGACCATCTTCAAACACATCGAGCACGTCATCAAACACGAAAGGAATAGCCACCTGACCTTTACTGTCAAGAAAGCCCCATTTATCGTTCAGGCTTGCAGCAGCCAGCCCTTCGGAATAATCATTGATATACTCGTAAATGTAAGGCACAACAATGCTTTTGTCTTTAGAAATAACACCGAAAGCTTCCTTCTCATCAGAAAAATCAACAGCGACTCCATCAGTATAAATCACATCGTCGGGCTCAGGCACTTCATTGCCGGTCTTGTCTATGAACAAATCTTTACCCCCAAGCTCCACGAAAGAAACGCCATCGCGAAACGGACTTACTTCGTTGTATTTAATCGGGACAACAACCTTTCCGGTAGTGTCAATAAATCCGAGTTTTCCCTTACGCTCCACGACTGCAAGACCATCGAGGAAATTATCGGCATAGTCATAGTCAGCGGCAATTACCAACTTGCCTGTAGCATCAATAAAGCCATATTTTTTCTTGATACAAACAACAGCAAGTCCGCCTTTGAATAACCCGGCAAATTCATACTTGCATGGTATTACCATTGTGCCTGCGGTGTTTATGTAACCAAATTTTTCATGCTGCTGCACAGCACCGAGCCCCTCAGAAAAAGGACTTGTACTTTCATAAACATAGGGCACCATTACCTTCTTATCAGCGGAGCAATAACCCCAGCGCTGCTTTTTACGAAACGGAATCAGCACCGGCTGTGCACCTGCCGCACCTTCGTTATCAGCGGCGGTTTTGTTAGCCTGCAGCGCCTGCGGCGTAATGTCAATAATTCTGGCCTTGGTATCGCTCATGTTTTGTTTTTTAGTCAGCAACTATGTAAGTCAATATCTAAAATCGGTAACAGTTTGTATCTATCTTTCGTCGAAATCTATAATTACTCTTTCGGTTCGTGGGTGACTCTGGCAGGTAAGCACAAAGCCCTTTTCCACCTCGTCATGTTCCAGCGAATAATTCACTTCCATTATCACTTCACCTTCCATTACACGGGCACGGCAGGTGCAGCAAACGCCACCCTTGCAGGCATAAGGGAGGTCAGCACCATTTCTTAGCGCCGCATCCAGAATGCTCTCCCCGTTGAACGGTACATCCATATCAAAAGTAGTGCCATCAAGCGTAATGCTTACGCGGCTCTTAGGGCTGCTGTCACTGCTGTGTTCTTTCTCCCATTTTTCATGAGTAGCCTTTGGTTGGTCCGGCGAAGTGAACAATTCTATGTGAATGTCATCGTCCTTCATACCCAAGTCGGCAAGCTCCTGCTTTACCGAAAGAATCATCGCTTCCGGGCCACAAATAAAGGCCTCATCTATAGTGGTGAGGTCAATAAGAGATTTGCAGAATTCGCGGCATTTTTCAGCGTTTATGCGGCCACTAAAAATAGGAATGTCCATGTACTCGCGGCTCAACACATGGTACAGTCTTAGCCGCTCCATGTAAATATTTTTCAGCGCCTCAATGGATTCTCTGAATATCACAGAATTCCTTGACCTGTTGCCGTATACCAAAGTAAAAGTAGATCCCGGCTCATCTTCGAGCACGGTTTTCATAATACTCATGATAGGTGTAATACCGCTACCGGCTGCAAAAGCGAGGTAATTTTTATGCGTTTTTTCCTTTTTTTTCGGGGTAAAACGGCCCATTGGCGGCATCACATCGAGCTCTTCACCGGCCTTTAACTCGTCGTGCGCGTAAGTCGAAAATTTGCCTTCTTCCACTTTCTTAATGGCCACACGCAACTCCCCATCCCGGGGGCTACTGCAAATAGAATACGACCTGCGGATCTCGGATCCGTTAAAGTGCCGGCGAAACGTAAGGTACTGACCCGGAGCAAAACGGAATGTTTCTTCAAGCCCTTTCGGTATCTGCAACGATACTGAAACGCAATCTGATGTTTCCGGGCGAACATCATTGACCTTTAAAGTGTAAAATTTTAGTGCAGACATAAATCGCAGCAAATGTAAAACAATTAAAAGAAGATAGCTCAATGAAATGAATAATCATGAGCATTTTATTTAATGCATTGTCTTTTGTGATAGCCTCGCAGCAAAATGCATATTTGCTATCCCAAACGCCTTTTTGCAGGACTAATTTACCAGCTTCATCTCATCTATGAGCCAGGAAGCACCGCCGAACTTCTCGACTACAAAAAGTACATACCTGATATCAACTGAAATGTTGCGGCAACGGTTGGGGTCAAACAGATAATCGCTCATAGTGCCCTCGTAGGGACGGTCAAAATTAAGACCTATCAATTCCCCCTTTTTATTGAGCACCGGGCTGCCTGAGTTACCGCCGGCTGTATGGTTGTCTGCCAGAAAAGCAACAGGAACGTCATCCCCGGCTTTCCACCTGCCGAAGTCCTTTTGCTCATACAGTGTTTTTAGCTTTGCGGGCACCTTAAATGACTCCGATTTGGGGTCATCTAGCTCTACAACGTCCTTCAGCCATGTCTGCCAGGAGTATTTTGGTTTCCCATCGGGGTCCAGGCCCTGCACATGGCCGTATGCCAGTCGCAACGTCAGGTTAGCATCAGGATACATTTTGTGTTCTTTATCCTTCCGCAGCAATGCGTTTTCATACAGGCGGTTGAGGTAGCGCTTTTTCTGGCGGTATCCTTCTATTGCCGGAGTAATATTTTGTTTTCTCAGCGCTGCAACGGAGCTGTAAAGCTGCCATGCCGGGTCGTTAATGAGCCTTGTGCTATCGCTGTTGCGGGCATGTGCTGAGAATTCCGTTAGCCGGGAAAGTGAAGCGACCAACGAACTGTCGTATACTGCGTTGGCCCATTTTTTAATATGCTCACCGCTTGCAGCATATGCTTTTTTATAGTAATCCGGCACATCATCTCCACACTTTGCGAGGTATATTGGCATTAGTGCTTCAAACACGTCTTTATCGGTTTCCGCATCGTAGTTTTTATAAAACCAGGCAAGTCCAGTCGCAAGTTTTTTCAGTGTATCGCTCAAAGCTGCATCGCTAAACCCTGCCCTGAAACAAGCAACAAATTTCTCAAGCGCCACGCCTTGTTGTATCAGTTCTATACCGAGTACATCTTCGCGTATGTGCTGGTCGCGTGCAATAGCGTCATCGGCGCTTTTCGCCGCTTTTTCCAGCTCAGGTAGCAGACTCGTGGTATAGGATCCTGTATCTGTTTTAGCCCATGCTGCAAACGCTAATTCTTCAGCCTGTTTCTTGTCAAGCGCCTTGTTCATTTTCAGCCCCTTTATTTCTCCCTGCCATTTTTTCCAACCATTTGCAACACCGGCACGCTTGGCCGTGTACTTCAAAAATACTTCTCTGTTGGCGTTCATGTGCTTACTCCAAATCTTCAGCTTCTTCGTTCTGGCATCAATGTTTATGGGGTCTACGATGTTGTAAACCTGATTGAGCTCAAACGAAGAAATGTACTCCATTGTGGTGCCCGGAAAACCGTAAACCATTGTAAAATCGCCTTCTTTGTAGCCACTGGTATTTATGGGCAGGAAAGTGGTTGCATGGTACGGCTTATTGCCTGCTGCATAGGCTGCGGGCTTGTTATCTGCTCCGGCATACACCCTGAACATACTGAAATCACCAGTGTGCCTTGGCCATGCCCAGTTTTCATCATCACCACCAAATGTGCCTATCCCATTCGGTGGAAAACCGACGAGGCGAATATCTTTATACGTTTCAGAAATGATGACCCAATATTGGTTGCCTTCGTAAAAAGGCTTCACTGTTGCATCCATGCCTGTGTTCATTTCGAACTCTTTTTCCAAGCCCGCAATTCGCGCCTTTATTATGCTGTCGCGGGCTGCGTCCTGCAGCGTGTCTGCCAGGCCGGGCACTATTTTGTCAGTTACATTTTCCATTCTCCGAATGAAGGTTACCGTAAGCCCTCCACACGGTATTTCGTCTTTAAAATCTTTTGCAAAAAAACCATTTGCGAAGTAATCTTTCTCGGTGGACGATAACCCTTGCACAGTGCCGTAGCCGCAATGGTGATTGGTAAGAATAAGACCATTTGAGGAAATGATCTCTCCCGTGCAGCCTCTTCCGAAAAGAACGATTGCATTATTCAGCCCGGTTCCGCTGGCGTTGTAAAGCTGATCGACGGGGAGGTCCAGTCCCATAGCTTTGAGTTCATTTTCATGGGCTTTCAGAGTTGCCGGAATCCACATTCCTTCTTTTGATTGTGAATTAAAGAAAAAGAGTAATGCGAGAGAACAAAGAGCAATTTTTAAACCTATGAAACAACTATTTTTAACTATAAGCATATACTTTGAGCGATTTACGGAAATAAATGTACAATTTTGCGGCAAAAGTCTATACTTATTATTATATTAGCCCTTTTTTAGGGAATCTCTTTTTCAGGACTATGAAAAAATATCTTTTACTGGTAGCTTTATCAATGTTATCGCAATTAAGTTCGCTTAATGCGCAGACCCTATTCAGGGCGCCTGATACCGTTTGCGTAAGGCAACCTATCACGCTCAGCAGTGTCAACGATACTGCTGCAAATTACTACTGGGGTTTTTGCTCAGGCAGCATATCTTATGCTCCCGGTGGCGTAAACATGGGTAGTGCCGGTTTCGGGCTTCACACACCGTCGAATATTGACATTATACAGGATGTTGACGGCAAGTACTATGGTTTTGTATTGAATGCAGGCACAGATGAATTCCTACGTTACAATTTCGGCACAAATCTGAATAGCATTCCAACTGTTACCAACTTTGGTAACCTTACAAATGGTTTGCCACACCACCCAACTTCGCTTTACATAGCTTATGATGCACTGGCCAAAAAATGGTTCATCTTTGTATCTGGTGGTTACACCGCGAGCGAGTCAACACTCGGGAGGATAGACTTTGATGCCTCTCTGAGCAACCCCGCACCAAACATCGCAAATTTTGGAAACCTTAATGGTGCTTTTGATGGTCCTAAGGGTGTTTTTGTAGCTAAAGATGTACAAAGCGATCAATGGTTCGGCTACCTCGTAAATCGCAACAATAACCAGTTGATCCGTCTCGAATTCTCCTTCAATATTTCTAATACCCCTAAAACTACAAATTGCGGCAACCCTAACTCTATGCTTAATACACCAGCCGACATGGCAGCTATTAAGGATAACGGAATGTGGTATTTATTCGTAGTTAACAGGTCAAATAACTTAGCTGGTTCTGTTGGCCGTTTCGACCTTGGTACTACGCTTGATACTACCATTACCGCCATTCAGGGCACTAACCTTGGTAATTTCAACTCCAGAGTTCTTGTGCCGTCTTCAATTTGTCTTACCCGCGATTGCGGCAGCATATATGCCTACATTACAGATAGCACAACCAGCCAGCTTATTTCATTGCAAATGCCGTATGCTGTCGGTCCTTACTTCCCGGTTGATTATAGTGTTGTTGGTGGTATGAACTACCCTTCAGGTATATCTAATATCATTCGCGATCATGACAACCTGTTCTCGTTTATCACTAACGTTTACGACAGCACATTAACAAAAATTCAGATTTCGTCTTGCACCAATTCTTCAATTCCATCGTTCTCAGAAGTTACCCCTCCAGAGTATTACTATAACGATACCGGTTGGTTCAATATCTATTATGTAATAAATCAGGGTTTACCTGATATGCAGGTTGAGTGTAAGCAAATAAGGGTGCAGCCAATACCAAATATTCTTTTGCCTAACAACCCCATCATTTGCCGTGGCGATTCTATTCACCTTTATGCTATCTCTAACTATGCTGATTCTTTCGCATGGTCACCCGTTTACAACCTTGATACCTTCTATAACCATACTGACTCAGTAAAAGCATGGCCTGATTATACAACTACGTATAACCTTACTATTCATTACCCTGATGGCTGTATCGTAGATACGTTCGTAAAAGTAAATGTGGTGAAAGTTATAGCTGATGCCGGACCAGACCGTACTATAGCAGACGGAGCAGCTACTATGCTTGGAGGCCCTGCTACTTCACTTGGGTTCCAGTTCAGTTATGTATGGACTCCAACGCTTTATCTACCTTCTTTCACAGATCCATTCCCAACTGCAACGCCTACTACCGACTACACCTATGTTTTGACCGTGACTGAAGACTCTACATTCCTTCATTGTCACTCTTCAGATACGGTAGTTGTGCATGTAAATTGCGGCGACTTTAATGTGCCAAATGCATTTACACCAAACAGCGAAAACCCACTTACGAACCGTTTCGGAATATTGAATCGCGAAGTGAGCCAGCTCAATTACTTCAGAGTATACGACCGTTGGGGTGTTTTGATGTTCTCAACTACCGATATAACTAACGCATGGGATGGCACCTACAATGGTGTACCGCAGCCAGTTGGCGTTTACGTTTGGGAAGCTGATGGCTTCTGCACAAGCGGAAAAGCAATAAAAAAACATGGTAACGTAACGCTGCTGAGATAAAAGTCTCAGATTATAAATAAGTTATGTAACTAATAAAAACATTTTTCTTAAATT
>CAILMA010000664.1 GCA_903835145.1 uncultured Bacteroidota bacterium | reverse complement strand
GATGATATATAACGCCACAAACACCCCTTTGCGTAGCCTGTTTGTAACTAATAAGCATCCCGTTTCTATCCATTTCAGGCAACAGTACAACCCCAAAAGGCTGTGTTCCAAAACATGGCGAATGATATGCAAATCAATTATATCCCAAAAAAAGATTTCAGATTTTAAAATTATTCTTTCCCTTTATCCTAAAAAGTATAATTTTGCAGCAAAAATTTAAAAGCACTATTATGTCTGAAATTGCAAATCGCGTAAAGAAAATCATCGTAGATAAGCTCGGTGTTGATGAATCAGAAGTTACTCCTGAGGCAAGTTTTACTAACGATCTCGGAGCCGATTCATTAGATACAGTTGAATTGATTATGGAATTCGAAAAAGAGTTTAACATCTCAATTCCCGATGAACAAGCTGAAACCATCACAACGGTAGGTCAGGCTATTGCATACCTCGAAGAGCACGTAAAGTAATTTTACACCATTAAGAACAGTAACTGAAAACTTCAGATGAATTTACCGTATAAGCGAGTAGTAGTTACGGGCCTCGGCGCCGTTACCCCATTAGGCAATACTATTTCCAGTTATTGGGAAAGTCTCGTGAATGGAGTAGCCGGCGCCGATTTCATTAAACAGTTTGATGTTACCAAGTTCAAAACCAAGTTCGCCTGTGAGGTAAAAAATTTCAATCCTGAAGATTATTTTGACAGGAAGGAAGCCCGCAAATTGGACCGTTTTTCGCAGTTGGCACTGGTTGCTGCTGACGAAGCGGTTTTGCATTCCGGTTTACTGAATCAGGAAGTGAACAATGACAGAATTGGTGTAATCTGGGGTTCTGGTATAGGCGGTATGATTACCTTCATTGAGGAGATGAAAAACTTCAACTCCGGCGATGGTACTCCCCGTTTTAATCCGTTCTTCATTCCTAAGCTGATACTTGATATTGCACCGGGGCAAATCTCGATGAAATACAAGTTCCGCGGGCCCAATTTTGCTACGGTTAGTGCCTGTGCTTCTTCAACCAACGCTATTATTGATGCACTTAACTATGTGCGCATGGGCAAGGCAGACGCTATTGTTTGCGGAGGCTCTGAAGCAGTAGTTACAGAAGCAGGTATTGGCGGCTTCAATGCCATGAAAGCGCTCTCTGAGCGCAACAGCGACCCTAAAACCGCAAGCAGGCCATTTGACCTTAACAGGGATGGCTTTGTGCTCGGTGAGGGTGCCGGTGCATTGGTAATTGAAGAGTATGAACATGCAAAACGACGTGGAGCAAACATTATTATAGAGGTGGCAGGCGGCGGCCTCAGTGCCGATGCCTACCACCTTACTGCTCCCCACCCTGAAGGGCTCGGAGCCTATAATGTAATGAAGAACGCCCTTGAAGATGCCGATATGCAACCTTCAGACATTGATTACATTAATGTACACGGCACCTCTACACCGCTTGGCGACATCAGCGAAATAACAGCTATCCAGCGCGTGTTTGGTGATCATGCATACAACCTCAATATCAGTTCTACCAAATCAATGACAGGTCACCTGCTTGGGGCCGCCGGAGCTATAGAAGCTATCGCTGCTATCCTTGCGGTGGTTAACGGTATTATTCCTCCAACCATCAACCATTTTACTGACGATCCATCCTTTGACCCAAGGCTTAATTTTACCTTCCACAATGCACAAAAAAGGGAAGTAAGAGCTGCGTTGAGCAACACATTTGGTTTTGGTGGTCACAATGCCTCAGTCATTTTCAAGAAATATTCAGAATAATTTGCGCAGCCTCACACGCATCCTGAAGCTTTTTTCCTCCGAAGACAAGGAACTTTCAAGTCAACTGGAGCACCTGCTGGGCTTTAAGCCTAAACGTGTTGCCTATTACCAGCTGGCACTCATGCACCGCTCCCGGCCTGAAGAAACTACCGATAGTAATGAGCGACTGGAATTTCTGGGTGATGCCATACTGGGTGCTATTATAGCTGAATACCTTTTCAAGAAATACCCCTACCAGCCGGAAGGCTACCTTACTGAGTTGCGCTCCCGCATTGTGCGCCGCGAAACCATGAATAATGTGGCACTACGTATGGGCCTCAATAAAATGGTGCAGTATAACAACAATGACCGCGGACTAAAGAACAGCCATATATTTGGTAATGCTCTGGAAGCGCTGATAGGCGCTGTGTACCTGGACCAGGGCTTCACAAAAACCCGCAAGTTTGTGCTCAATCAGATGGTAAAGGCTTTTATAGACCTCGATACCATGGAGAGCACAGATACCAACTACAAAAATCAGCTCCTCACCTGGTCTCAGAAAAACAACCGCGTACTTACCTTCGATACTATTGATGAGAAAACAGAACACACCCGAAAACTCTTTACCGTAGGTGTTTTCTTAGATGGCGAACTCCTCGCCTCAGGCACCGGTTATAATAAAAAAGATGCTGGCCAGGTAGCAGCACAAGAAGCGCTGAAGAAGATTGGGAATGAATAATAGATTCCAATTCTGAGTAGATTTAATTTTGATTTATTTTGGGGAAAGTAATTGAGATGGGAATAACATCAGCCAATTTATCTAACCGCTTTAAGCGGCAGGTAACGTAATAATCTTGTAATCAGGCATTTTTATTCCGTTTTCTTTGCGCTAAATACTCATCAAAGGAAATGCCTTTTTCATTTTTTGCCTTTACCTTATCGTACAGCCGAATATCTTCAAGTTCCTCCAAATCTTCTACGATATGCTGGTATTCTTTCATAGAGAAAACCACGGATAGCTTTTTTCCTGAATTATCAGTTAAAAACTGAGGTTGCGGGAGTTTCATTTCTAAAAAATTTCTGTTGCCAAAGTTAACGAATTCAAATGTATTC
>CAILMA010000663.1 GCA_903835145.1 uncultured Bacteroidota bacterium | reverse complement strand
TACAACGGCTGTATCCTTATGGCATAAGATCATAGCGGGGTTTGTGCTACTGATTGATTATTTGTACTTAGGGTCGTAAAGCGTATTGTCAGGCGCTGTTATTTTATCGTTTTTCTGGTACTTGTGCTCATAAAGATTGTAGCAGCCAGCCCATGCGAAGATGAAAAAACCGAAGAAAGACAAAAGAAATAAAAAACGCGATTTAGAGGGTTTGCTGTGCTCTATATCGTTGGGGTTATCTATCTCTATTTCGTGATTGTTGTGTTGGATGTCCATGAATTGTTAAAATTTCCTCGGCAAAAATAATGGTAATTCCTTCAAAATCATAATATTTTTACCGTTACTTCGTTTACGGGGAAGAAATGTCATGCGTCAGTATTTAAATTGGAAAACATATCTTGCTTTTGTAGCGCTGTTCATCGTTGGGGCATCGCTGTATTATACGAGTCAACTTGCTGGCAAACTCGCCGACGAAGAGAAGAAGAAAGTGGAAGAGCTTGCCGGGGCGCTGAAAACGCTTATCAAGTCTGACAACCTCCAGGAAACAGCCCTTGCAAGCAATATCATCGCCAGAAACACGACCATTCCACTCATCATTCTTGATGACAAGGGCCAGATATTCGATTCGAGGAATATAGACACGCTGCACGCGGTAAATCCGCATAAGGTGGTCAAGCAAAAGCTCGAAGAGTTCAAAGAAACCCATGCGCCCATAGTGGCGGACTACGGCACGGGTAAAAACTATGTCTATTATGGCGAGTCATACCTGCTTACACAACTGCGGTACTTCCCCTACGTGCAGCTGGCTATCATTATCCTGTTTCTCATTGTAGTGCTAATAGCGCTAAGTGCAGCCAACCGCAGCTTGCAAAACCAGGTCTGGGTCGGACTGTCCAAGGAGACAGCCCATCAGCTGGGCACACCGCTTAGCTCCATAGAAGCCTGGCTGGAGCTGCTTCGCGACAATGATGCGAACAACGATGCTGTGACCGAAATGCAAAAGGACCTGGACCGGCTGAAACTTGTAGCAGATAGGTTTAGTAAAGTCGGCAGCTCGCCGCAGCTTGAGGAAGAGGACCTGCTGGCACGGCTCGGTGACATCGTGGCCTATATGCAGCGGCGATCCCCCAACAAGGTATTGATCAGCCTGCACAGCCAGCAGAAAGAGCTGCCGGTAAACATTAGCGGTCCGCTGTTCGACTGGGTCATGGAAAACCTCATCCGGAATGCGCTTGATTCCATGGGGGGTAGCGGTAAAATAGACATAACGGTCACCAATCATCCCCAGCAGGTGTGGATAGACGTTCAGGACACGGGCAAGGGCATTCCGGGCCATCAGCTTAAAAAAGTTTTTACTCCTGGCTTTACAACTAAGAAAAGAGGGTGGGGGCTGGGCCTTTCACTGTCCCGTCGAATTATCGAAAAGTACCACCATGGCTCCATTTATGTGAAGCATAGTGAAATAGGTAAAGGGACTACTTTCAGGATAATACTGAGGAAATAGCGCAGAGTTTCTGCTGAATGAGGCGCCTGGCCTCTTATTTCAGGTATCAACTTTTTAACCTTTCAACCTTTCAACTTTTTACTTATCTTTGCGCTCCTCAAACGCGGAGGTGGCGAAACTGGTAGACGCACTACTTTGAGGT
>CAILMA010000662.1 GCA_903835145.1 uncultured Bacteroidota bacterium | reverse complement strand
CCAGCCCGGCTTTTACTTCCTGCAACTCACCTACCCAGTCACGGGTACGCGGGTAGTAAGGAAGGTGCAGAAAGAGTAGCGGGCAATATATACTCCGTGTGATCACTGAAAATGCAGTTGAGTTTGCGCATTTTGTGGTGGAGTAGGGCAGACAAATAAATGGACAATACAAGGGGCTGTGCAATATTTTTATTGCATGGCTCTTTTGTTTTATAGTATTTTATTTACTTGTTTGTTAGTCATTTTGTGTTTTTCGAAATTTGGAAGAATTTTGTGGGAAACTATTTGTAAAAATTCTGTTACATTTTATTATATTTGCTATTATCATTTACTGTTGTTCACGAAAAATGGCCAATAAATAATTGAAGTTTATTTATGAGCAAGTATATACTATTGATTTTGTTGTTTTTGGGTGTATTTTCGGTTGAAAAATCACTTGCACAATGCCATGTAAGTGGCTTGAGAATTAACACAGCATTTAACCCGTCAACAGGTTTGGCAATAGCATCGGGCACAGCAAGTGCGCCTTCGCTCGATCCGCACTGGATAGTCACGCACGCTACGTCAACAATACCGGGTGCAGCCTCGCCGGGCAGCCCGGCATTTATCATTCCTTATGTGAGCGGGGCCTGGGCTACTAACCCTGCCACCAACCCGGGAGGATGGATTTCCTGTCTGAATTCTTACACTTACTATACCTACCCTGATTCCATTTACAATATGACCCTGTCGCGCCCATTCCGCACCTGCAACGATGACAGCATTACATTTACCTTACACATCGCAGACGATAACTACCTATCTGTTTTAGATGTTGACGGTACTACGCTTAGCTTTTCGCAGACTGGAGCTTCATCCACCTACTATTCGACATTTGCTTCGTTCACCCAAACAGTTTTTCTTACCGCCGGAACGCACTATCTAAATGCGCTGGTGAATAATTATCCGGTATCTACTTATTCGTCTAACCCAATGGGGTTGGATATTTACGGGACGATTACATCTGCAACGGGTTCTGTATCACTTGTATATGAGGCTGATACGAGTTGCAACAGCTATATCTGTTCTACAACTACCGTTTGCCCCACGCTTACGCTTCCAGATTCGGTACATATCTGCGGGGACAGTTCTCTTGTTTTGAATGCTACGCTTTCGGGGTCTGATTCGGTAACCTCCATCAGGTGGTATCCGCCAACCGGGATTTCTGATACTACAACGCTTGATCCGACGCTGACAGCGGGTAGCTCCGGGTGGTATTACCTCACCGTCAATTCATTTTTCCCTACCAATCTGGTGGTAAATAGTCATTTTACTTACGGCAATACCGGCTTCAATAGTAGTTACACCTGTGTTGCATCAAGCACCGGCAACGGGCAGTATGGAATAGGGCCCAATCCGCTTGTTTTCAACTCGGCATGGGCATCATTTGGCGATCATACTACTGGCTCCGGCAACATGATGTGTATTGATGGGGCGACCTCCGCGGGAATGTCGGTTTGGTGTGAAACCATACCGGTAGAGCCCGGTAATTATTATAATTTCTCAGCTTGGGTGGCCAATCTTTATGCGTCATCGCCGGCAAGTGTGGTCTTTACTATTGGTGGCTCCACGGCCGGGGCTCCGTTTACCGCTACAGGTGTTGGCTCCTGGAATCAGTTCCAGTACCTGTGGTACAGCGGTTCTGCGACTTCAGTAACGATATGTATCTCCGATGCCAATACAGCCAGCTACGGCAATGATTTTGCGCTTGATGATATTTCGCTCAATCAGGTGTGCATAGCCAAAGACTCTATTTACGTGGATGCCAAGCCCAACCCGGTAGTAAGACTGGGAAATGATACCAGTATTTGTAATGGTTTTACGACTACTTTACAGTCTTCGGTTTCTTATACTTCGCCGTCCTATTTGTGGAGTACCGGGAGTGTGGCAAGCTCTATAGTGCCTTCGGTTACAGGCAATTACTGGCTTTCAGTAACGCAAAATGGCTGCACCGGCAGCGATACAGTGAGGGTAAGTTACAAACCAAATCCTATTGTGAATCTGGGCAATGACACTGGTATCTGCCTCGGGTCTGTAATTGCTGCTAATATTTTGCCCGGGTCAGGAATATCTTATTTCTGGAATACCGGGGCTACGACAAATTCGATTTCAATCACAACAACGGGCTCTTACTGGGTGCGCATTGATAGCAATGGCTGCACCAGTGCAGATACCATCAATGTCTCCGTTTTCCCTGATTTTGTTGTAGATCTTGGTCCTGATACTTTTTACTGCCAGTCTTCACCAGCAACCCTTGGTTCAAGAATTTCCTATGGCGGAGGGGCGATTTATGAATGGAGTACCGGTGAAACCACACCAACCATAAACATAACAACCACGGGTACTTATTGGCTAAAAGTGACGCAGGGTTCCTGCTCGCGCAGCGATACTGTGAATATCACTTTCACCCCTGACTATACAGTAGATCTTGGTCCGGATACCATTATTTGCCATGCCGGGGCAGTGACGCTTCAATCCATTTATTCTTATACGGGATCGACCTATTTGTGGAATACCGGTGCTGGCACCAGTTCTCTGTCTGTAACTACATCGGGCACCTATTGGCTCAATGTGTACAAGGGCGGTTGTGTACGTTCAGACACCATCAACGTCGGCATTGTTTATGCCACCGTATTGATTTTGAATCATGACACCGCAATTTGTAAGGGTAATGTGGTGCAGGTATATGCAACCGCATCGGCATCTGGTGGTTTGTATACCTACCAATGGATACCAACAGCTGGCATAGCGCATTCTACCGACCTTACCCCACTTATTATGCCTGATACGTCGGCCATGTATGTAATCACAGCCTCTACAGGCAGTTGCCCACCGGTAAGCGATTCTTTTTACATAGATGTGCAGCCGACACCGGTTGTGTACCTTGGTGGTAACAGGCAGATATGCCAGTTTGATACCCTGCACCTTGTGCCATCGGTAACACCTGACTGGTACTCTGGTTATATTTACAGCTGGTCGCCTGCTACTTATCTCGATCATTCCAACACGCCTGAAGTTATATTTACTGCTGGAGACAGCACAAGGCTGCACCTCACGGTTTCTACATCTGCGGGTTGTCAGGGCATTGATTCTTCAGATATTTTTGTGCACCCTGGTCGTTTTGGTGTTGCCGGTCCTGATTATGCAATTTGTCCGCATGATTCCGCTCAATTGTCGGTGACAGCACCAGCTGGTTCAAAATACCATTGGCATCCAGCGCTGTACCTTGATGATTCTTTGTCGGGTATGCCATGGGTGCATCCTGTATCGTCGGTTATCTATACGATCATTGCGACCAGTAATTTTGGTTGTCTGGATACACTTCATATTAATGTAACGGTATTCCCTGCGGGCGTCATCTCAGTGGCAGATTCGGTTGTAATCTATCCGGGTGAATCTTACAATATTGCTACGCAGTCCAACTGCGCATCTTTTGCTTGGTTCCCTCCAGCAGGGCTGAGTGATGCAACGATTTCAAACCCGGTGGCTACGCCTACGATAAGCACGAAATACTGGGTAACCGGCGCTACTGTAAATGGCTGTGCTGCCGTTGATTCTATTAGCATTTTAGTGGATGCAAGCACGCTGATCGCCATCCCGAATGCGTTTGCACCGGGTACAGGTGTGAATGGCAAGCTCAAATTGCTGAAACGAGGTATGGCTACTTTGAATTACTTCAAGGTGTTTAACCGCTGGGGTGAAATGGTGTTCTCTACCACTAACATAGACGAAGGCTGGGATGGCACTTTCAATGGAGTTGCTCAACCGTTTGACGTTTATGTTTATGAGATTCAGGCCGTTACTAATGAAGGGACCATGTTCAACAAACACGGCAATGTGACGCTCATCCGTTAGTGATTGATGGGCTCAACTTAGTTGTTTGGCGCACCTGCTGTAACCCATTTTCTCACCTGAGCAACCTGGCATTCAGAAAGTATTATTCCGCCAAGTGGCATAGGGTTGTAACCGGCTGAGTGCATTATGTCGCCCATCATGCGGCCTGAAAGTGCCGCCGTTTTTACGCTGTTGTAGTCCAAAAGACTACCGCCTGATGCAGATGCTGAGTTGTGGCAGCCGGTACAATACTTTTGCATAAGGGGAGCAATTGCCCCGCTATAGGTGTAGCTCCCGGAGTCGCAGGTAGTGAGGTTACAAGCACCGCTGTCTACAGCACCTGTTGCTATCCATCGGTTGAGTAAATCAAGGTCGGTTGCACTTAATTTTGCTGCGCCCTGTGGCATGAACGTGATACCCAGTTTTTTGATGGCCACTGTCTGCCATATTTTGCTTGCTGCTACGTTGCCGGGTACTATTCCT
>CAILMA010000661.1 GCA_903835145.1 uncultured Bacteroidota bacterium | reverse complement strand
ATCACTGCCAGCGAGGTACTTAGCCCGGTTGATAAAACGGTACTCGTTGGAGCCAGTGGCGCAGATGTCACAGTTACGCTACCAGCTGGTGTAGCCATAGGTCACGAGTTTACTATCAAAAAGATTGCGGAGGGGCACACCGTTATAGTAAAGCCTGCACATGGAGCAATTGACGGCAAGACCAACTACATAATTAAGGATAACTATCAGACGGTGCAGGTGCAGTATGATGGCGAAAACTACTTTATAATAAGCAGGTAGGGGCAAAAAAAAGTTGCCGGCAGGCCGGCAACAAAATCTCTTATCATGAAAAATTGGTGTTACTTATCGCAGATCTGGCTGATGAATTCATCCACGTTGGGGTCGCCAAGTATTTTTGCTTTCTGGAAGTCGGCACATGCACCGGTTTTATTGCCGGCTTCCCCACGCACCTGTCCGCGGGTGCACAACAAATCGGGCAGTTTATAGTCCAGCTGCACAGCCTTATTCAGGTCGGGCATTGCTTCCTGGTGCTTGTCCTGGCTTATGAGTACTTTCGCTCTTGCAAAATATCCCTTTGCATATTTCGGGTCCAATTCAACTGTTTTTGAGAAATCGGCCATTGCTGCATCATTGTCCTTAATCATCACTTCGCAATTCCCGCGGTTGAAGTAGGCATCGCGATAATTAGGCATAGCATCAATGGCTTTGTCATATTCTTTTATCGCACCTTTATAGTCGCGCATCTTATGGCGCTTGAGCCCGGCGTTGAAAAAGTCCTGTGCAACCTGCCCCCAGGCCGGTACAGTAAAAAGTACGAAAACGGCAAAAAGTACTTGTTTCATTTTGGAGTCCGGTTTTTAAAATTTGAAAAACAATTTGAAGGCAACGAGACTGTCGCGTTCCTGTAGCAATTGTACGACTTCATAGTCAAAAAAACAAAATTTACAGATTATTTTTAGGAGTTCGGCAACTACAGGATACGCATCGGTTGCAAAGGTTTTAGAAAAAGATGGCTTGCAGGCTGTACAGCAAAACACCCTCCGGAATGACCAAAGGGTGTTTCAATAGTATATTACCAACGATGAATTATTTCATCAAAATAATCTTCTTTGTTTCAGAGAGCGCCCCTGAATTGAGCACACAGTAATAAATGCCGGATGGGAGGTTGCCCGAATCGAATGGCACTTTTTGTTCTCCCTCATTCATTTCTTCATCAGCAATAATTTTTAGACAACGCCCCAACTCGTCCAGCAATTTAACGGACACATGGCTTCTGTTTCCAAGCGTAAACTGAACAGTTGCGTGGTCTCTGAATGGATTTGGATATGTGGAAAGATCGAAGGTATGGCGGGCTGCTACTTTTGCAACACCATCAACATTGGCAACCTGTGTGATGTGCGTTGAGAAGATACCATGCCCGTGTGTTGCTACAACAACGAGTCCGTCGTTGGTGCGGTAGTCAATCATATCAACCACGGAGCAACCAATAGAGTTCGCTCCCAGTTGTGTCCACACAGTAGACGTGCCATTAAGCTGGGTGGTGCCAAAAAGACCAACGCTGGTACCTACAAGGTACACATAACCATCACTTACCGGTATTATAGTTGCCCAACGGCAGGAAGGACCATTGCCGCTGCCATTTAAGTTGTCTTCGAGATTGCCGCCTACCTTGGTGAAAGTGGTTCCGCCGTCGGTAGAGTAGAACAAACTGTAAACTCCATAGTTGGAATAGACCACCATTACATTGTCGGCATTATTAGGGTCAGTAGCTATGCAGCTTACTGATGCTCCGCCCGGGAAAAAGGCGCTTGATGCTGTGGACGTAATGTCGTGCTTAGTCGGAAGGCCTGTGTTCGCATTGTCTATCCGGTACACTTCTCTACCAGCAGTGCCTATGTAAACCCTGTTTGCCGGATTTTTAGAAACGGTAATTGCGGTAATAGAAGTACCAATAAGTATGGAGTCAGTGAATTTCACCCAGTTGGTGGATATGGAATCCCAGTTGCCTGCATAAGGTATTCCCGAAAGGTCATTGTTTCTCCACACATGGGTACCAGCAGCCAGGTACATCAGGTTATTGTTGTTCGGGTCTACTACGAAAGGATTTACAAACTGGTAGCCTTTTGCACCGATAGGGTCAATACGAGCAAAACTATCAACACCTCCGGCGCTGTTTAGCTTTGCCTTCATCATGTTGCCATTTTGGATACTGAAATAAAATGCGGCTGCATTATCGGCAATCGCGCAATAAGAGCCATCTCCGCCACGTGGTGTAACCCATGGCGAGGTGAGTGTAGTGTTGTTGGTATACCAGCTGCCATTGTCCTGCGCTCCGCCTATTATAATGTCGCTGGTGGTAGCATGGTCTATAGCGCAGGTATAAAACAGAGAAGACATATAACCATTGTCCAGAGAATTCCAGGCAACTGTAGCTGCTGTATTATCAATGGTCATAAACACGCCTCCATCGTTGCTGGATATCATTTTATCCGGATTGCTCGGGAAAAAGATGAGGTCGTGCTGATCAGGATGGTGATTGGTGTATTGCTGCACAATGGGCAGATGTGCGCCCCAAACATAGCCGCCTATATAGGAAGTGTGGCTGGTGTCGGCAAATCCGGATGTAGACCTGTAGACGTTTGTACCGCCTATAAAAACGGTATTTGTATCGTTCGGTTTTACCTTAACAACAAGGTCATAGGAACCCTGGCAAGTAAACTTATTGAAAATGCCCCCGCTCATAGGTATGTTGGCAGAGCGATCGCTCCAGCTGCCGCCTGCGGCTGCCCCGGTGCCGGAAACATACGTATATCTCCAAAGGCTGTTCCACTCAACCGAGCCCACGAAATTCGTGTCCGGCATTCCGAAGCCGGGCGTATTACCCAGGAAGTACACTTGCTCTTCATTGCTCGGGCTGATTCCGATTTTTACTCTATTGTATGTGCCCGGGAAACCAGTTGGTGTGATATTGGTAAAGGTAATGCCATCAGGTGAGCGGTAAAGACCTCTGTGGCTGCCGTCGCTGCTCAGCGTAGCGTAAACAACTCCTGATTTTGAAACTGCAACGTCGGTATAATAAGAGGAGCCAAAGGCGCCAAGTACCGAAGTCCATGTGGTGCCACCATTTGCACTGCGATATATAGCACCATAAGCTGCCGCATAAACAACATCATTTACAGTGTCTGAGGGGTCGGTAACTACATTCCAAACGAGGTCACTCCAGATATTAAAGGAGTCGAGACTGGTGGATGCTGTTGAGGCCAATACATTCCAGGTTGCGCCGCTATCTGTTGACTTGAATATACCATTGCCGAGGTAAAATGCGCCATTGCCGCTTGCTGAGGCACCAACACCTTCGCCGGAGCCATAATACCAAACATTGGTGTGCCCGCGGCGGGTATCCTGCGCCACACAGCTTACGCTTTGGTAGCTATTTGTTGGTGTTGTGGGCTGCCAGCTTGCGCCCTGGTCGGTAGAGCGCCACATACCACCTGAAACAGTACCTGCAACAAGATTTTTTTCATTACTTACATCTATGCCCACTGCGCGGGTTCTGCCGCCCACATTCCAGGGCCCGCGGGACTGAAACGTTAATGCAGAGCCCGTAGTGCGTTCGCCGGGGAGCGTCATGTCGGTAGGCAAGGTACGCGCAAAGGCAAGTTCTTTTTCCCTAATGTGGTCAGGTATTTTACCGGTAGCAGGGTCTCTGAGCATCATCAGTTCATAGTCGGCGCGGCCATCTGCATCGCCTTCGCTGCCTATGCCATCAGCATACCCCAGGTAGCCAACACCCTGAGCCTTGGCACCAAGTCCCCCGGAAATAATATAGAATCCGGCAACTATAATTGCCACCAGTATAGGTAAGTAGATTTTTTTCAAAATATGATATTTTAAATCGGTAATAAAAGTACGGAATTAATTGGAAATGCCCTTTAACGCCTGACCTCCAATGCTTGTAGCAACACCCCGCTCAAAGCGAGCAGCACGCTGGTTGTAATGCCTGACAAAAACGGCCTCTGCAAATACATAGTAGACACTTAAAAATTGGATTGACTAACCACTAACTACTAACCACTAACTACTAACTACTAAGTT
>CAILMA010000660.1 GCA_903835145.1 uncultured Bacteroidota bacterium | reverse complement strand
TGTCCCAACAAGGGCAGCCTGTTTCGTTTGTTGCTATATCCAGAGACTAACTGCTGTGCGAACGTAGCGATACAATGGTTCGGGTAAATGAAAACCTGACCGTTGGAGCGTAGCAGCTTAGTAGGTAGGGTCTTGTCTTTTCCTCCCGTATTGTCGCTCGATATTCGGGGTTTATGCTTTCCTTAAGCGGCAACGCGATAGTAATTGAAGATGCGCAACGTAAAATTTTGTGGGCTGAACGGGTGAGGAATGCACACAAAAAAACAGAGCTGACTTTTGGGGTGCAGCTCCGTTTGTTGTCCATGTTAAATCTCTCTCTCTCAATCAATTTGTTTTTACCATAAGCCTGAGTTTTTAGTTAAAAATGAGCTGTAAACAACCTTGTTGGTTGCCCGGCCTGTTTCTCTCCGTTGTGTTTTTGCATTTATCTCTCTTGTTATCGTGTCAAGTTCGTCGGCTGATTTCAAAATACCTTCCAGAATGAATTTGTTTTCGTGATCGGTGAGTGTAGCACTGTCTACGAGGTTCAGGAGGCCAATAATATTCACGAGCGGGCTTCTTACCTTGTGCGACTGAATCCAGGCGATATCGCTCAATTGTTTGTTTTGTTCGTTTATTTTTCTTGCGAGGTTCTTTTCGGCGGTTATGTCTTTGAAGAAAATATTGATGTTGCTGCCGGTGCTTACCATTTTTATGGCGAAGCTTTGCTCCTTCGAGAAAAGGCTTTCTTCGAAACAAATGGTTTCGTCGTGGGAAATGGCTGCACTCAATTTCGAATAGAAGGTCATGGTGAGCAGTTGCGGGTATTTTTCCCAGAGGTTACCACCTGTTGTTGGTTCGGTGTCTTCCATCATCAGTTGAAATTGCCTGTTTGCACTTACTATGTTGCCATTTTTATCTACTGATAGCAGTGCATCATTTGTGTTATCGGAAATGGACCGCAAAGTCTTCTTCAGCTGCTGCGATGCGGACAGGTGCTTTGCCGCATCCTGCTCGGCTATTTCAATGGCAAGGGTTAGTCTGGTTTCTTTTTCGGCATGTCTGATGGTTTTGGCAAGTTCGGAGGCGGTATAGTTGCCTTTTATCAAGTAAGCATCTATATTCAGGCCGAGAAGATTTTGCTCCATCGCCGCCGGTATAATGAATATCAGGGGCACGGTCGCGAACCGATGGATATAGCTGCCAACAGAACCGACATAGTCTTTGGTAGTCCGCTCCATACAAACAAACACCAGGCCGGTGTGGGCATTGCAACTATCGTCATTTGACGCAGAGAAGCTGATTTGGTGGTTATATCCACAGGAGCTGAGTTGTTTAGGCAACGTGGCCTGAAGTTCTTTATCAGCGTCTATCACCAGTATTTTTACATCTTGTTTCATATTGCGATTGTTTCAGGTCATCATTTATTAACAACACAAATGTAGAACCGTGAAGAGCCTTATTTTTTAACATGGGTCAAAAGCACAGTTGATTTGCGTCAACCGGTGGGGGCGGGCTTTTTAATTTTGCAATCAGCCTCGGGAAGTTAAATTTTCTCCGATGGGGAGGTGTGTGGCTGCCACAGAGGGCGCAATTGCTTATAAAGCTTTATATTTGAGGTTAGTTTCCCAGCAATGACAATAGCATTAATAGCAGCCGCATCAGAAAATAATGCCATAGGCATCCACAACCAATTGCCGTGGAACCTGCCCGAGGACCTGAAGTTTTTCAAACGGATTACGCTCGGTAAGCCTGTAATTATGGGCAGGAAGACATTTGAGGCATTGGGTAAGCCGCTGCCCGGGCGTGTAAACATTGTATTGTCGCATTCCGGTCAACTGGACTTGCCCGAGGGTGTCTTGCATTTTGCAACTTTGCAGGAGGCTATTGGTTATTCCGAGCATCACCTAAGTGAAAATACCGACGAAATATTTGTAATTGGCGGTGGGCAGATTTTTGAACTTGCCCTTCCCATAGCTGAGCGCATATACCTTACCCGCGTACACACTACAATAGCCGGGGCCGATGCATTTTTCCCCGTGCTCGACCACACCCACTGGAAAGTGAGCTGGGAAGAGCAACACAAGGCAGACGAAAAACATAAATTTGATTACACGTTTCAACAACTGGAGAGAACCGAATTGTAACAACAGGTTTAAATCATTAGGTATGGACATTGTATTTCATTTAGCTGCTATTTCGAACTGACATGACGATACATGCATTAAAAGAATACATCCGGTATAAGTGGAACGCCAAAAAACTGCATGGTGTTCATTCGCCATTTGCCTACGAGTTTTCAGAAAAAGTATTGTATGAAAATGGCATACCCGCCCACGGGCGCGACCTTAGCATAGCCAAGTGGCTTAGGCCGCATTTTTTCAAGGTATTGGCTCGGCTCGTTGCATTTTATAACTACCAGACTGTTTTTTGTCTCGATAAGGAGAATGAAGAAGATGCCGGCACATACGATGTGTTGCTGCTGAAAGACAACGAACCGGGCAACTGGGTGCGGTTGTTTAATAAACACTACCCGCATCTGAAACCGAATTGCGCCATAATGGTTTCAGGTATTCATAAGACTGAACGACACACTGCCAAGTGGCAGAGGCTTTATAAACACCCGAGAGTGATGATGAGCATAGACCTGTATGGAGTGGGTGTGCTTTTTTTCCGCAAAGAATTTAAAGAAAAGCAGCACTTCGTTTTGAAGTATTGATATAGCCCCCTTTCGCGCCTGTATGCTGTGTGTAAATATTCCGATGGAATTATTGAAGATGACATCGATTCTCCTTAATATTGACCCCCAATACAATCTTAAGCAACAAATAATAATAAATATAAGTTACCGATGCAGCTGCCACACGTTTTAACCATTGATTTTCTGAGTTCTTTTGATGATTTTTTTGAATTGTCTGCCGAAGCAACATCGCGTATAACCGTAAACCGGAATTACCTTGATGATATCCTGAAGGAAGGCAATACTTATTATGGCATCAATACGGGCTTCGGGTCGCTGTGTAACGTGCGGATAAAGGACGATGAGCTGTCACAGCTACAGGAAAACCTTGTTTGCTCTCATGCCTGCGGTATGGGCGATGAGGTACCTGAAGAGATTGTCCGGTTGATGTTGTTGCTCAAGGTACATGGGCTAAGCCAGGGCTACAGCGGCATAAGGCCGGTAGTTGTGCAGCGCCTTGCCGACTTTTATAACCTTGGTATTCACCCCGTGGTTTATGAGCTGGGCTCACTTGGGGCTTCCGGCGACCTTGCTCCATTGGCGCACCTTTGCCTGCCCTTACTCGGCAAGGGAATGGTGAATTACAAAGGAAAAAGAATGACCGCTGCCGAGGCACTTGAATTGACTGGCCTGGCGCCATTGTCACTTGCAGCGAAGGAAGGACTTGCCCTGCTGAATGGTACTCAGTTTATGAGTTCTTATATCTCCTGGTCGCTGGTAAAGGCAAAAAAGCTGCTGGTGTGGGCCGATGCTATTAGTGCACTCTCAGCCGATGCATTTGATGCCAAGAGCGAGCCTTACAGCCCTGCGATACACCGGGTGCGGCCTCATAAAGGCCAAGTAGATACTGCCCGAAGAATGTTGCAATTACTGGCTGACAGTGCCATACAGCAGCAACCCAAGGTGCAGGTGCAAGACCCGTATTCCTTCCGCTGCATACCACAGGTACATGGTGCTACAAAAGATGCATTTGACCACGCGCGGTCAGTCGTAGAAATTGAAATAAATTCAGTTACCGATAACCCTATTGTGTTCCATGATGAAGAGGCAATAATGAGTGGAGGTAACTTTCATGGGCAGCCACTGGCCTTGCAGGCCGATTTTCTGGCTATTGCCATGGCGGAGCTTGGCAATATATCAGAGCGAAGAACCTACCTGCTGGTGAGCGGACAGAGGGGTTTGCCGCCGTTCCTGGCACCTGATGCCGGCCTTAATAGCGGGTTTATGATCGCTCAATACACTGCAGCCGCCATTGTTAGTCAGAACAAACAATTCTGCACACCTTCATCGGTTGACAGTATAGTAAGCAGCAATGGCCAGGAAGACCATGTGAGCATGGGCGCAAATGCGGCAGTAAAACTGCGCAAAGTGCTTCAGAATGTGCAGCGTGTACTTGGAATAGAGCTGCTTACCGCTGCGCAGGCACTGGAATTCAGGCGCCCTGCAAAGACATCACCTGCCCTGGAAAATCTTTTCGCTGCACTCCGCCAAACCACATCATTCATGGCAACCGATAACGTGCTGCACAATGGCCTCATTGCCGCTGAGCACTTTTTGGATAAAGATCCTGAAACGGTATTGGGTAAAGGATTTTAGGGTGGCGTTGAAGTGCGCTAACAACTCTATTTAAACCAGCTGCTGTACATGAGGTAGTTATTCGCAATGCGCTCTACTTCTCCTTTAAGCAGTTCAGGGCTTATGTCTTTTACTTTTTTGGCAGGCACACCAGCGAAAATGCTTCCCGGAGGTACTTTTGTGCCTTCAAGCACCACTGCGCCAGCGGCTATGAGGCTGTTTTCGCCTATTTCTACATTGTCCATTACTATGGCGCCCATACCTATAAGCACATTGTTGCCTACAGTACAGCCGTGCACTATGGCATTGTGTCCTACAGAAACATTGTTACCCAGTACAGTCTTGGTTTTCTCGTAAGTGCAATGGATGCAAGCGCCATCCTGAATATTCACCTTGTTGCCCATTCTTATGCTGTTCACATCACCCCTTATTACAGCATTGAACCACACGCTGCAGTCTTCGCCCATTATTACATCGCCTACTATTGTAGCATTAGGGGCTATAAAACATCCTTCTGGTATCTGCGGGTGAACACCTTTTACAGGTAATATAAATGGCATAAAATAATGTTGTTAGGTTGTATGGATAAGAGCGCTCGGCGGGGCGAGTATTATTTGAACAGATTATATTTGAGAATGCAATAAATGGCACGGAAACCATCGCGCCAGCCTATTTTTTTACCTTCTTCGTAGGTACGGCCGTAGTAGGAGATACCCACTTCATAAAACCGCACCTTGGGAATCCTTGAGACCTTTGCAGTGACTTCTGGTTCAAATCCAAACCTTTTTTCTTCCAGCTTTATGCCCTGTATAAGCTCCCGCCTGAAAAGCTTGTAACACGTTTCCATATCGCTCAGGTTGAGGTTCGTGAGCATGTTTGATAAAACTGTAAGCCACTTATTGCCGATGGAGTGCCAGAAAAACAGGATGCGATGCGGCTTGCCACCCACAAAGCGGGAGCCATAAACCACATCAGCAAAGTCATTCAGAATTGGTTTCAGCAGTATATTGTATTCGTCGGGGTCATATTCAAGGTCGGCATCCTGTATAATCACATATTCGCCCTTTGCAAAGCGGATACCGGTGTGGAGTGCTGCGCCCTTGCCCTGGTTTACTTCGTGTTTATAATAAGATATAGGCAGGTCAGGATTGGCGGCTTTATAAGCCATTATAGCTTCTTCTGTATTGTCTTTTGAGCAGTCGTTGACTATAATAACTTCCTTACTCAGCCCGCCAATTAACTCAACAGCCTTAACCTTATTAAGTATCCTGTGTATGGTTGGGCCTTCATTATAAGCAGGTATAACTATGGATAGTGTACTCATTCAATTCAGAAGATAAAAATATTTAATGCCGGTAAAAATAGAACGTTTTTTTCAGGCTTTATATATCCGCTTTTCTATGTTCAGATACAGTATGCCATTGCTTATAAACCCGAAACGGGTGTTGGGCGCGTGCGAAATTACACAGAATAAACGTTTTATAACTGAAAATGTTATGCTAAATTACCGTGCGAACAAAAATTAAGATTGGGGGTGCGATGCTTGTTTGGGCAGTATCCGGTCGGCTTATGACCCAAGGTGTATTTTTCCAGCTTAGGGCAGCGGGCGGATGGGTGAATGCTTAAGTAATAACTTTCGCTTACTTTTGGGGCACACAACAAGGCAATATTATGCAGGCATATTTAGATCTGTTAAACCATATATTAGATACAGGCGTTACGAAGAGCGACCGCACCGGCACCGGCACTATCAGTTGTTTTGGCTACCAGTTTCGCTTCAACCTGGAGGACGGCTTCCCGCTGGTGACCACGAAAAAGCTCCACCTTAAGTCTATTATATACGAGTTGTTGTGGTTTCTGAAAGGGGATACCAATGTGGCCTACCTAAAGGAGCACGGGGTTACGATTTGGGACGAATGGGCCGATAAAAATGGCGAGCTGGGCCCTGTTTACGGCCACCAATGGCGCAGCTGGACCGGTGCTGACGGCAAGACCTACGACCAGATAGCTGATGTGATAAAACAGATAAAGACCAACCCCGACAGCCGCCGGCTAATAGTAAATGCATGGAACGTGGCCGACCTGCCCAAGATGGCGTTGAGTCCCTGCCATGCCCTATTCCAGTTTTATGTGGCCGACGGTAAGCTCAGCTGCCAGTTGTACCAGCGCAGTGCCGATGTGTTTTTGGGTGTGCCATTCAACATAGCATCATATGCATTGCTTACTATGATGATGGCGCAGGTATGTGGCCTGCAGCCCGGCGAGTTTATACATACATTCGGAGATGTGCATCTGTATCTTAACCACGTAGAGCAGGCCAAACTACAACTTACCCGCACGCCCTACCCGCTACCGGTTATGAAGCTGAATCAGGAGGTAAAAGACCTCTTTGACTTCAAATTCGAAGACTTCACGCTCGAAAATTATCAAAGTCACCCGGGGATAAAGGCGCCGATTGCGGTTTGATGGCATCATAAGAGTCAGTGGGAATTGAGACAAAAAAGTACCGTCGCAAACCTTCTATTTGATGCACAAAGCTATGTGTAGTCGGAAAAATTGTAATAATGAAAAAGCTCTTTTAGTTCATCCATCGAAGCATCACGCTTCACCATTTTTTCTGCCAAAAGCAAGGCACTTTGCATA
>CAILMA010000659.1 GCA_903835145.1 uncultured Bacteroidota bacterium | reverse complement strand
TGGTCATATAGGTTTGGTCTATCTCAAAAGACTCGTCAGGGCTGTGCTTGCGGTAAGCACCTATAAAAGCACTGTCTGCCTTGTCAAAGTAATTCAGCAACCCCTGATACAAAGGCAACCCGGCACGTAGAATAGTCGCCAGCACGGGCTGAGATTCCAGCACTGCACAGGTGGCTTCTCCCATTACTGTCGGCGTCTCCACGTACTTATAGGGTAGGGTCTTGCTTATTTCGTAGGCGGTTACTTCGCCTATCCGCTCCAGATTGCGCCTGAACCGCATGCTGTCCAGCTGCACGTCGGCATCACGCAATTCACTTATCCATTGCGAAACCAAAGAATTCGAAAGACTCAGATTAGTTACCATAGCAATATTTTGCCGAAAATTACAGCAAAAACGGCAGAAACTAAAGGGTATTGTTGGCGTTTGAGAATACAGGCCACCAGCGATTATTTTATATTTCGTTATCCGGCAACCGAAGCCAACGACACAATGAGATAGCCCTAAATGGTGAAATATAACCAATACTTAAGCTAAATGCTTACCTTTGCAAAAAATATACTATATATGTTGATGAAAAAGTTGTGTAAAGTGAGTGCATTGGCAATATTGGCCATTGGGGTTGTGGCATCCTGCAAGAAAAGCTCCAGTTCCAGCACACCATCCGTCCACGATAATTTTGTAGGCAGGTGGAAGCTGCACCAGGTTGTGAATGATTCAAATGCAAATGGGGTGCTGGATGCATCAGATCCAAAAACGATCGAAGACAGTTTCGGTTTTTACTTAACGCTTAATGGAAATGGTGTCGGAACAGCCATGTCGATATTTGGGGCCGGTACGCCCTTTACCTGGACATTGTCCGCAAACAATAGCTACTTGCTTGTTGTTGATTCAGGCGCTACTCTACCAGTTGGCCAACTCATTGTTACAGCTCCTGGGTCTACTTTTGTAATAAAAGACACTGCTGATGGCAGTACCAACTGGGAGACATTTGTTAAGCAATAGTATATAATACAACATCTATAAAAAACGGTGCAGCTCTTATAAACTGCACCGTTTTTTTAGTTGCCAAATGTATCAACTACAAGCCGTAATAGGCTACAATTTCCTCACCCTTGCTGTTCCTCATGCCTCGGTACATACCGGCTGAATTGAAACAAAAATCGAAATTACCCTGTGCATCCACGGCTATCAAACCTCCCTCACCACCAAATTTCACCAATTTATCTTTCACAACAGTAGCGCAAGCTTCTTTCAGGGAGAGGCCGCGGTACTCCATTAGGCAGGATACGTCATACGCAACCACTGCCCTAAGAAAATACTCCCCATGGCCGGTGCAGGATATGCCGCAAGTCTTGTTGTTGGCATAGGTGCCCGCACCTATCACAGGGCTATCGCCTATGCGCCCAAAGCGTTTGTTGGTCATGCCACCGGTTGATGTGCCGGCAGCAAGATTGCCATGTATGTCGCAGGCAACAGCACCCACTGTACCAAATTTATGATCGGTATTAGGTAATGGGCCTTTCAGGTTATCCTCTTTATGGTCCAGTTGATAAAAATCACTGTCGCGAATCTCAATCCACTGGTCGTATCTCGATTTATTGAAAAAATACTCGTCAGGAGCCATTTCAATCCCCTGATTGAGTGCAAACTCTGAAGCCCCGCTACCACTCAGAAAAACGTGCCCTGAGTGAAGCATTACTTCCTTTGCAAGTTTTATGGGATTTTTAATATTTCGCACGCCAGCTATTCCCCCGGCCGCAAGATTGCTGCCATCCATAATAGCAGCATCCATTTCATTGAGCCCTTTTTTTGTAAAAACTGCTCCGCGCCCTGCATTAAACAGCGGATTGTCTTCGAGCACTGAAATTGCAGTCACCACCGCATCTACTGCGGTACCGCCGCCATGCAGCACGCTGTAACCCTTGTCAAGTGCTTGCTTCAGGCCCTCGGTATACTGTTCTTCTTGTTCTTTATTCATAATTGCAGGCGTTATATTACCCGCACCACCATGTATCACTAAAGTAAAAGACATTGATCTATTGTTATGTTTATTATAGGTTACTAAAATTCTTTTTTTTGTCTAAGTTTTTTTTTCCCTGCAATTTCCAACATTGGCACCTCAAGAATAAATCCGTTCAAGGCCATTCTCCCACATCGGGACTATCTCCTTATGACTAACTACTTTCTACTAACTACCATCTACTTTCTACTAATCACAATCTACTTATGACTAATTACAATCTACTTTCTACTAACTACTATCTACTTACGACTAATTACTATCTACTTTCTACTTTCTACTAACTACTATCTACTTACGACTAATTACTATCTACTTACGACCAACTACTATCTACTTTAGACTAAGTACTATCTACTTTAGACTAACTACTTACGACTAACTACTTTCTACTTACGACTTTCTACTTACGACTAACTACTGTTTACTGCAAATACACCGACGTTATTTCACCATTCTTTATTTCCACCTCAATATGCTCTTGTAAGGTCGTTGCCAGCGATAGGCCAACAATATCTGACGCAATAGGGAATGATTTGTGGCTTCTGTCAACCAATACCGCAACCATTACTTTTTTAAGGTCGTAGGAGAGCAGCGCATGAAGGGAATACATGATTGTCTTACCTGAGTTGGCTACATCATCTACTATTACGATAGATTTACCATTGAGGTTATCTTCAAAATCCAATGCGTGATTGAGCGGATTTTTTTTGTTTATCGTTACCGCAAGTACCGTTACCGTAAGTGGGCTTATCTCCTGTAGCAACTTACCTAAATGATCAGCCACGGTCTTGCCGCCCTTTTCAATACCAATAATCGTTACTTCATTTTCTTCTGCATTCCGCTCCCAGATCTCATAGGCCATCCGGCGGAGTTTGCTATCAATTCTGGGTTTGTCGAGTATCACGACCCGTTTCTTCTTCATATAAAATTTAATTTGTTCTGATGGCAACTACAGGATCTAATTTCGAAGCCGACCGTGCCGGTATAAAGCCTGACAAAATGCCAACGAATATAGAAACGAATACACCAATAAAGAAATTTTTAAGGGAAAGAACGATTTCCATATCGGCAGCATGGCTCACACCAAAACTGATAACCAGCACCAGGAATATACCCAGCAAGCCGCCTATAAGGCACAAAACAATAGACTCCAGCAAAAACTCCAGCAATATTGAAGCCCTGCGGGCGCCTATAGCTTTCTTGAGTCCTATTATTTTGGTTCGTTCTTTTACCGTCACAAACATGATATTAGCAATGCCAAATGCCCCCACGAGGAGGGAGAAGCCACCAATAATAAGGCCTACAATATCAATTTTGCCAAACATGCTATCCAGCATTTTAGAAATGCCGCTGAGCTGATTCACAACGAAGTCGTCGAGCTGGTCGGGTTTCAGCTTATGCACCCGGCGAATGATGCCGCGCACTTCATCCTTCACTTCTGCAACGTTATTTGCGTTATATGCCTTTACTATAAGTCTCGGATTGTATTCCAGCGACCTCACATCTACGAGGCCAGTTATTGCATTGTAAGGATACAGTACACCATTATCGAAGTCGAAGTCAGCCATATTCTGGCCCACTTTTTTCATCACCCCTACAATAATAAACTTTCTGCCCATCAGGGAAATGCTTTTTCCGAGCGGGCTGCCGCCGTTGGGGAATAGGCCGGTTGCAATTTCACTCCCCAGCACTACGCTGTTGTTGCCGCCTTCAAGTTCAGTGGTACTCAGGTACCGGCCTTGCGCCAGTTCAATATTCTGTACCTTATCAAAACCAGTGTTCACACTATACCCCTTCACACTGCTCACTTCCTGGTTGTCATGCTTCACAGTTACACGCCCTATTGGCAGGCATAATGTCGTAAGTGCAAGGTCATGCAGCTGGTCGTTAATGGCTTTCACCTCAGCATTGGTCATACTTGGGCGGCGCCAGTAATCCCACCATTTATACTCGCCCTCTTCCATTCCGGGCCAGGGCCAGCGGCCTACATACAGCACATCGCTGCCCAGCGTATCTACTTTTTTCTCTATTGCTTCGCGAGCACTGTCAAGTGCCGTGAGCACAGCAATGATGCAAAAAATGCCAATGGTAATACCCAGAAGCGAGAGGAAAGTACGCAACTTATTGACCCTGAGTTCCTGCAGGGCCTGAACGATGCTGGTCGTGACAATCTGAGCTGCGTTATTCATTAGACAGAACAAAAATAGCGGTAAATGTTCAATGTACTAATGAAACCTCCTGCCCATTTTAAATATTTTCAAATCAGTATTCCGTCATTCTCCGTCATGAACGGATATTCGAGGGGTGTTTAAGCGTGCCGCTGGACCGAATGCTGTTCCCGTGTCTATCAACTCCCGACAAGCTGCAAAATGGAATGGTGCAAAACCGACTCATTTTTATATTTTTGTTTCAAATGCCGTTTATCAAGTGAGCAAACCAAAAGTTAACCCAACCCCCGTAAGAAATATAGAACCTAAAAAGGAAGCTAAGTCCAGCTGGCTTCCTGCCGGCACTGCCGCAGCCACAATTCCTATGCCAATGGTTTGGCTGGGTATTGTTGCATTGCTGTTGTATGTGCGTACGTTTGGTTTTGGTTTTACAGAGCTCGATGACACTATTTTCATCAGAGAGTTTCATGAATACAACGAACACCTGGGTAACCTCATTACTTCTTTTCAGCGTGGCTTGTTTGAGGCTACAAAAGATCCCTATTATCGCCCGGTTTTCCACGATAGTATGATTCTTAACTACCAGTTTTCAAAAGATGAAATTGCAGGTTACCATGTTGTGAACGTGCTGTTGCACATTTCCTGCGTACTTCTGCTTTACAAGGTGTTTTTAAAATTACGTTTAAATCAGGTTGCGGCTTTTCTGCTGGCGTTAATATATGCTGTACACCCGGTTATCAGCCAGGCTGTGGCTTGGGTGCCCGGTCGTAATGATACCTTACTCGCTGTTTTTTCACTGCCCTTTTTTATACATGTCATTAATTATGCCGAGGAGGGAAAATTATCATCGCTTGCATGGTCAGTTCTTTTTCTCCTGTTGGCATTTTTCACCAAGGAAACAGCTGTATTTGTTGCTCCGGTGGCCTTTGTGTTCTTGGTTTTTGGTCTCGGATTTGGCTGGCTATCCAAAAGGAACATTACGCTTTATGCCACCTGGGTCGGCTGCTTTGTGGTGTGGTATGTAGCAAGGGCATTCGCAACCGTGCAGAATTCGTCGCTTACAAATGTGGGTAAGATGGCTGGAGATTTTGTCCATCGCCTGCCACTTATCATTCAGTACCTCGGCAAGATATTCCTTCCATTTAATCTGAGTGTTTTCCCTATCCAGCAGGATACGGTATACTATTTCGGACTGGCTGCCATGGGTATTTTGGCTGCTCTGCTTTGGTTTTCTAAAGATGTCAATTGGCGTAGGGTGGGTGTTGGTTTTGCGGTGTTCCTGCTCTTCCTTTTGCCAGCGTTGCTCGTGCCTAACAACCTGAACGAACAAACGTTTGAACATCGTTTATACCTGCCTATAATCGGCATATTAATTGTACTATCGGAAACTGCCCTATTTAAAAAGCTTACAGACCGAAATCTGATATTATCGGTTTTTGGTGTCTGCGGGCTATTTGCCATCATAAACCTGATGCACCAGAAGAATTTCGAAAGCCCGGTCGCCTTCTGGACACAGGCCGCTGAAACTTCTCCAAATTCCGCCTATGCCAATATGATGTTGGGTGCAAGAACTGAAAACCTGCAAACGTCTTACGACTTGTTCCATAAAGCCTACAGGCTCGATTCAAATCAGAAATACCTAAATTTCTATTATGGCGTTATGCTCCAGAAAAGAGATTCTGTGCTGGCTTCAGAGCCGTACTTGCTCAAGGAAAAAAAGGTATCTGATTACTACGAGTGTGATTTCTACCTTGCAAGGGTAGCCATGATGAAGGGCGATACTGTCGGCTCTATGAATTACCTGAAGACCTACCTGAAAAAAGACATCACTAATCCACAGGCCAACACCAACCTGCTGCTCATGTATTTTACCACAGGCCGCCTCGCAGAAGCGAAAGCATTGGCTTCACAAATGCAAATCAATGGTATCGCGGTTCCCCCTCAGATACAGGAACGACTAAATGCCATAAAGTAGTTGTCGGGGTTTCATCAAGCGCCTTTATTACTTTTCTGCATTTATAGGTTGTTTTACTGAAAACTGGGCGGAAACTGCGGGTGGTGGTTGGCAGGGAAGTGAGAAGCTAAACACGGATCCTTTGCCAACTTCGCTCTCTACCCATATTTTGCCTTTCTGGGCTTCGATAAAATCTTTGGAAATTGAAAGCCCAAGGTATCCTAACGTCTAAGTCCGTGTTGGAAGAATAATG
>CAILMA010000658.1 GCA_903835145.1 uncultured Bacteroidota bacterium | reverse complement strand
TCATGCAGAAACTGAATAAAGAGCAGGCTGTTGATGCCATGAAAAAAATGGAGCAGGACAACAAGCTCTTTAAGATGGACATGCAGCGCATGCAGGAAGAGATGGCTAAGCTGGAGCAGCAGATGCGCATGGAAGACATGGCCAATAAACTCGATGATCTGGCCAAAAAGGAAAATACGCTGAACAGCGAAACTGATAAAGAACAAAAGACCCCTGAGGAGCTGAGCAAGGAACAGAAGCAAATAGAAAAGGAGCTCGATAAGACGCTTAAAGAGGACATGAAGGACATAGAAAAACTTGCGAAAGAAAACAAGAAAGACGACGGCCTTGAAGATGCAAAAAAGGATGCTGAAGACGCTAAAAAAGATATGGAAGAAAGCGAGCAGCAGCTGGACCAAAAGCAACCTAAAAAAGCGAGCAAGCCTCAGAAAAGTGCTGCCGATAAAATGGAGAAAACGGCCAAGAGCATGCGCTCAAAAGCCGGAGGAATGGGTGCCGATGAAATAGACATTGATATTCGTGCTACACGGCAGATACTTAGTAACCTCATTCGTATGTCCTTCGATCAGGAAAACCTGATGGGTGCAGTGAGAAAAACATCGCCGGCAAGTCAGGCCTATATTGCTAATCAGGAAGAGCAAAACAGGCTGCACAGCAACTCTTACATGATACGGGATAGCCTCTTTGCACTGAGTAAGCGCATACCAAAGCTGCCACCTGTAGTTAATAAAGCCACTACAGAACTGGAGCACGCTCTGCAACAGTCCGTTGATGCACTTGAAAACCGGTTTATTGATGGTGCTGTAACCAACCAGCAGTATGTGATGACCTACACCAATAATCTTGCGCTCATGCTCAATGAGATACTCGCTAACCTCATGCAGATGCAGAATGAGAGTGATAAACCGGGTGCGGGTAGTTGCAGCAAGCCGGGGGGTAAAAAGCCTCAGAAGGGCCCCGGTAGCCAGTTATCTGATATCATTACAGAGCAGCAACAACTGGGTAACGCCATGCAGCAGATGGGTAAGAAGCCGGGTAAAAAACCGGGAGAAAAACCCGGCGACAAGCCTGGTGAAAAACCCGGTGGTGATAAGCCAGGCGACAAACCCGGTGGTAAGAAGCCCGGTGGCGGAGAGGGTGAAAACGGCTCTGGACAAGGCGGCTCAGGTTCTGGTGAAGAAGGTGAGAACGGCGATGCCGAGCAGCTTGCCAAACTTGCCGAACAGCAAGCAAGCATAAGAAAGAAAATACAGGAGCTCAGCAGCCTGCTGAACAGCAAAGGCATGAATGGCGTGAGCAAGGAACTTCGTGAGTTGGATGGCAAAATGGACAAGACCGAAACCGATATTGTGAACCGCCGGATGACCGATGAGCTCATACAACGACAGAAGGAAATACTTACCCGGTTATTAGAAGCGCAGAAATCGGTGCGCGAACAGGAGCAGGATGATAAACGCAGCTCAAAGTCGGCTGACGATGTGAGCCGGCCAATACCTGCTTCCCTTCAAAAATACATTACCGACCAAAAACAATTGCTCGATTTATACAAGACTGTGCCCCCTCAATTGAAGCCTTATTATAAAGATATGGTGGAGCAATACTTCCATATCATAGGTAGTAATTAAACTTATTTTGCAATGAATAGTTAATAAAATCCGGGTTTTTGCCCGGATTTTTCATATGCTGGCGTCTTTAATGTCATAACATTGTTTTAATTCACAATTATTAGTCAATTGCTTTCATTGATTTATAATCAGGCATGATTTTTGATGTTCACAAATTTTAAGGATAAAGCATTTGAAATGTGGTAAATATGCTTTACCTTTCATTTAAATTTAGTGGAGACTCAAAAAATCACAGGCCTATGTTATTTAAACGTACTTACACTTTATCCTCCCGTTACTCAAGAGATGAGTTGAAAACGAGGTTAGTTGGGGACCATATCAAAATCCGCAACCTCGATTTCGAAGCCATTGAAGACAACAGGGTAATCAGTATCTTCCCGCATACTGAGCAGGTGACCGAAATCAAGACCCTTCCTATTACCAGTATTGACATGCAGGATGGCGATGGCAATGTGAAAATTGTGATCACCTCCCGCATCCGCGAGCTGGATCTGGGTGGGCCACAGCTGATGATGATATTATGCTCCCTTCTTTTTCTGGTGGCTCTAATATTGAATTTCGCGTTTAAAGATTTTGGTCACCACCTCGCAGCTTACATTATATTTGGTGTAAGTGTGGTCATCCTTACGGTCTTCTGGATAAGGATGCAACAGGGTTATTTTCGTTACGTGCGCAAAGTGCGGGAACATATCATTAGTAAGGTAAGCTAATTCTGATCCCCATTGCGCTTAACATTTTAACCCACCGCTTTGGCCACGAAACAGGTACCCCCGGTGCCTGTCTGGGAGTTGCTATTTTTTTTCCTCGTCTATCTTAAAGGTTATGGGCTGGCTGTAACTCACCTTCACAGGCTTGCCATTTTGCATGCCCGGGTGCCATGGCGGCATCTTCGCCACGACTCTCAGGGCCTCCTGATCCAGCAAAGGATGTACGCCACTGCTCACCGTAGCATCAATTATACGTCCGTCTTCGTTCACTATAAATGATATCATTACCCTTCCTCCAAGCTCCACGAGTTTTGCCGGCTCGGGATACCGGAGGTTGGCCTCCAGATACTGCATCAAGTCATACCCCGGTGCTGGCATGCGCTCTACGTACTGATACTGCCCAAGTTCTTCAGTTGCGTCCAGCTCCTGTCCCGCTTCATCATAATAGGTAGCTGAGCACAACTTATTGCCATCGAAAACCTCTCTCTTCCTTATTCCACCACGCTCATAGTAGTGCGTTGCTGTTCCGTCAGGCAGTCGCTCTTCCACAAGTGCACCATTGTTGTATCTGCGGTAGCCATGGGGTACACCTGCTTCGTAAAATTCTTCTTTTACTATTTCATTTCCCGGCTGGCTAAAGCTGGTTATTCGCTGCATTAGCCCGCCTTTGTATTGTATTTCTCTTACGAGGTTATTAGTAGCCGGGTTATAATACTTCCATGTGCCAGCCATGTGGCCATAAAGGTAAATCCCCTCCATAGTCCTATTACCATTCTTATGGTAATAGACCCAATGGCCCTGCATATTCATAGCGTCGTTGTAATAAAGCCTCGCAACATATCCCGAGCTGATTTTGATGCCGTTCATATCGGTGTCTTCAATCTTGAACATGGGTCCGGAAACCTGCCAGCGTCGTTTGTAGTATGCATCGCTTTTCCGGCAGGGTTGCCAGTTATCGTTAAGGTATATTTTGCCGTTGCGTTGTATTATGCCTGCCATTAGCAGTACTGCGATGCCTAACGATTGGTACTCCGGCCACAGGGCATCATAGGTATAAAAACACGCGTTAAATGCATGGGAGAAGAGCATAGGCGCATGAACCATATGGATTGCGGTCCAGTTCAATTGTTTAATTTTATTGAAAGGTAAATACGATTACCTGCCCTTCCAAAAAAATGCGGGGATTTGGTATTTTATGGTTGTTCGTTAGGTGCTCCTACATCACCACAAAGTGATATCCCTTGCCTTTAAGGGTTACTATTTCTATACCGGAGCCAGCAGCAAAGTAGCCCCTTATTTTGCGGATATAAACGTCGAGGTTGCGGGAGTTGAAAAACGAATCATCGCCCCACACAAGCTGCAGCAGCTGGCGGCGGTCGAGCGTGCTATTGGTATGGGCACACAGCATGCTTATGATCTGCACTTCGCGGTTAGATAGTTTAATGATATTATCGGGTGTGTGCAGCTCAAATTTGCCCGGGAAGAAAGTATATTCCTTGAGTTTCACCTCGTCAGGCAGCGCCACAGCACTTGCATCGCGGCCCACAATTTTCAGCTGGTTTTCTATTCTCACTATAAGCTCCTCCATACTAAAGGGCTTTTTAAGGTAGTCTGTACCGCCTGATGAAAAACCCCTTACAAGGTCGTCGGTCTGGGTCTTTGCAGTAAGGAAAATGATAGGCAGCCGTGGATTTATATTATGGATATGATTAGCCAGCGTAAAGCCGTCAACATTCGGCAGCATCACATCCATTAGGCAGATGTCCGGTGCAAATTCCGTTACTGTTTCATGAATCTTTGAGCCGTCTTTTTTGTGCAGTACTTCGTAGCCTTTCAGCTCGAGCGTGTCTTTCACTATCCGGGCGAGATAGGGCTCATCTTCTATATAGAAAACTTTCTTTTTCATAAATGGCAGGGTACTTTTAGAAGGTGAGGGTAAACATACAACCGCCGGTAGCAATATTATTGACGCCAATGCTGCCATTGTGCTGGCGCATTACCTGCGTGGCATAGCTAAGCCCCAGGCCATAGCCCTTAATGTTATGTTTTAGTCCATTGGGTATCCTGAAGAACTTCTCAAATACCTTCTCCCTATACTCCTCAGGTATGCCCGGGCCGTCATCGGCAAGTTGCAGTTGCACTATGCCATTGTGTTCGCTGAGCGTTATTTGTATGTTCGGGGTTGCGACAGCATATTTCAGGCTATTATCCAGCAGGTTCACCAGCACACCCTGTATATGCAGTTTATCTACCGGCACCATAAAGTTGTTTCCTGTTGAGGTAAATGAAATGTGCGCCTCAGTTTGCTCGAACCGCAACTGCATGTTTTGCAGCGTTTCCTGCACCAGCTGTTTCAGGTTGTAGGTAGTGCGCTGCAGGCTCATATTGCCCGATTCCAGCAAGCTGGTATTGAGCACACGGGTGGCAAGCAACTCCAGCCTGTCCATCTCAGATGAGGCCATGCCAAGGTACTCACGGGTCTGCTGAGGATTATCAATCACCCCGAAATTACGCATGGCCTCGAGTGCCAGCTTTACAGTGGAGATAGGTGTTTTAAGCTCATGAGACATGTTGCTGATGAAGTCGTCCTTCATCTGGCTGAGCTTCACCTGAGCCTGCAGGCTTCTGAAAGTGATAAAAAATGCGGTTGTGGTGAGCGAGAGCAAAATGCACACAAACAGCAGCTGAGGCAGCAGCATCCAGAAAAGATAGCCGGAGTAATTCTTTACGAGCACTCCGTTTTCCTGGGTAAAGAAATCGCTCTTGATGAAGATGTTTTTACCATCCTTGTTGCTGTCGTTATTATTGATCCAGCTGGACTGAAAATTGAGTCCGTTTTGTTTCAGTTGCTGGGCAAACATTTCATTGAATACAATGGTATCAATATGAAACAGATGTTGCTGCTCGTCAGCTGAAAGGCTGCTGGCACCTGCAAGCACTTTGTGCAGTCCCTTCGGTGAAAGCGCAACAGCCAGCGGTTTGCCGGCGGCTTGTTTTTCTTTTGCCGGCGCCGCAGTAGGCATAGCGGTCGCAGGGTCTATCACCTGAGTCAGCAGCAGCGAGTCCGACACCTGATTCTGCACGTCAGAGAATATTTTGGTGAGGTTTTTCTTCAACTCTTCCTCATGACTGCTGTACTGGCTCATGAGCCATTGCGCAGTAAAAAGCGTGAGCAACACCTGGCATACAAGCATTAATCCCTTTATCCGTTGCAGTTTTATTCTTCTCATCTCTAACAAATGTAGGTACCATTCATGGGCTATTCTTATGGTTTAACCATTTTTAACATTAATTGTCCGTTCATTAACCTTGGCCGGCCCCTCCTGCAAATACATTTGCTGGTAATGTAATTGCAATACTATGAGGTACAACAGGTTAAACAATGCAGCTGGCTGGGCTACCGGTGCCGTCGCCTATATCACCTATCTGAAAACTATGGAACCTACCGCCAGTTTCTGGGATTGCGGTGAGTTCCTGAGTTGTGCTGCTAAGCTGGAGGTGGGCCATTCGCCCGGCGCGCCGCTGTTTATGATGTTACAACGGCTGTTTGGCATCTTCGCGCCTTCGCCCGTCAAAATGGCCCTGTTTATCAATTCGCTTTCAGCGCTCACAAGTGCGCTTACAATTGTGTTCTTGTTCTGGACCATCACCCATTTTGCATCGCGCATTTTGAAGCCGGACGCTAATGGCAAATACACTCCCTCAGCCCTGTGGCTCATAATTGGTTCTGGAGCAGTTGGTGCGCTCGCCTATACATTCTCTGATACTTTTTGGTTTTCAGCAGTTGAGGCCGAGGTATATGGTACCTCTTCCTTCTTCACTGCCGTAACTTTTTGGGCCGTACTTCGCTGGGAGCGGGTGGCCGATAGGCCCTATGCCGACCGCTGGCTCGTGCTGATAGCCTACCTCGTTGGGCTATCGCTCGGGGTGCACTTGCTTAATCTATTGTGTATTCCTCCCATCGTTCTTATCTGGTATTTCAGGCGCTACAAACCTACCTTGGTGGGTAGTATAATGGCGTTCTTCGTTGGTTGTGCCATACTTGGTTTTGTGCAGATTGGTATCATCCAGTACATCCCCAAACTGGCTGCCGCGTTCGATGTGCTTTTTACCAATTCCCTTGGCCTGCCGTTTGATACCGGTTCTGTTGCCTTCCTTGTATTGCTATCGGGTGTGTTGATAGGTGGCTTATTTATGGCAAAGAAGTCGGGCAGGTACTTGCTGCACATGGGTGTGCTTTGTGTGGTCTTTATTACCATTGGCTACAGTAGTTACATAGTGCCTGTCATCCGCTCCCGGGCCAATGTGCCTGTGGATATGACCAACCCCGACAATGCACTCAGCCTCAATTCGTACGTATCCCGGGAGCAGTTTGGCGAGCAGCCGCTGCTCACTGGTCCCGACTTCACAAGCCCTATAGTGGAGATAAAAAAGACCGGCCCTGTTTATAGTCAGATGAAAATAGATGGCAAGGACCACTACGAGCAAACTGGCACCAAGCGCGAGGCAGTTTATGACCCGGCAACTACCCGGTTTTTCCCGCGTATGTGGGAAGGTGGTGAAGGCCATGCCGCGGCCTACCGAGCACAAACCGGGATGGCCGATGGTGCTACCCCAACCACTGCTGATAACCTCCACTACTTTTTCAGCTACCAGATGGGCTGGATGTGGTGGCGCTACTTTATGTGGAACTTTGCCGGCCGGCAGAATGATACCGAAGGGCAGGGTGAGCCTAAAAATGGCAACTGGATAAGCGGTATAAAGTGGCTGGACTACGCACGGGTGGGAGATATAGACAAAATGAGCGACGGTTTCAGAAACAATGCAGCCCGCAACGAGCTGTTCTTCCTGCCGCTAATATTGGGTATTCTTGGCATAATCATCCACTTTAAAAAGGAGCCCAAACATGCCGCAGTGGTGCTCTTGCTGTTCTTTTTCACAGGGGCGGCGATAGGCATATTCCTGAATATGTACCCCGCCCAGCCACGCGAGCGCGACTATGCTTTTGCGGGTTGCACCTATGCCTATGCCGTGTGGATAGGGCTTGGGGTATTAATGCTGGGCGAGGCAGTGCAGCGCAAAGCAAAAGGCAAGGTCTTTGCTGCGGCAACCGTGGGTTTATGCCTTGTGGCAGTACCGGTGCTTATGGCTGTGGTGGAGTGGGATGACCACGACCGCTCCATGAAAACTTCTGCGCGGGACACCGCCTGGAATACCTTGCAATCCTGCGCACCCAATGCCATTCTCGTAACCTTCGGAGACAACGACACCTACCCACTGTGGTACCTGCAGGAAGTAGAGGGCGTAAGGAAAGATGTGCGTATAATGATAAACACCCTTATAGGCACGGAGTGGTTTATAGACCAGCTACAATACAAAGTGAATGATGCCGATGCAGTACCCATGATTTGGAAAAAGGAAGACTACGCCGGCATACGAAGGGAGTATGTGCGTTGCTACAACGATGGCAAGGTGCCGCAGGATAAATACTATAACCTCATAGACATCTGCAAATTTATCACCAGCACCGACCCCGATAATCAGCTGCAAAATAGTGCCGGCGACCGGGAAAACTATTTCCCCGCAAAGCATGTTTTTGTGCCGGGTTTGCCAAGGGAACAGTTGATGAGCAAGGGTATGCTTGGCGCGGCCGATACCAATGCAATCGTGAACGAAATGAAATTCGATATACCGGCAGGTGGGTTGTATAAAAATGACATTACCCTAATCAATATGATAGCGGCCAATGCACAAAACGGCTGGGACCGGCCCATCTACTTTAGTGGCGGTTTCCCGGGCAACGACAACTACCTGGGGTTCGGCAGCTACCTGCGGCAGGAGGGAATGGTGTACCGGCTCGTACCCTACAGCAAGGCAGCAAATAACCCCGGCGATAAACAGGCAGTGCAGAATATAGACCTCGATAAAAGTTACAAACTGTTTATGAACACCTTTCTATGGGGCGGCGCAAACACAGGTAAAGTGTACTTCGATGAAAAGAACCGCAACATGCTGGAGGCTTACCGTATTTACGCAGCCCGCATTGCCAATGAACTGAGTGCAAAAGGACGCAATGCTGAGGCCGTGCAGTTGCTCGATAAAGTCGTAGCCGGCATCTCCACCTACTCCTATTACTACGATTTTACCGGGTACTATATGGCAGAGGCTTACTACCACGCCGGAGCGCAGGACAAAGGCCACGAACTGGCCCTTAAAATTGCCCGTAACTCTGAAGACGATATAAACTGGATACTAACCCTTGCTGATGACCAAAAGGAGGCGCAGAGCCATGATATACGCACCGATGTATCGTTGGTGAACTCGCTGAGCAACACAGCCCATTTGGCCGGCGATGAAGCCACGGCAGCCCTGCTCAAAACCAAATTTGAAACCATGTACAACAGCGTGCGGCAGCTGGTGAAATAAGAAGGAACTTGTAATCGCCCTTTTCGAGTTTTTTTGCTTGCATTGCTCAATTGAATTTAAAATTCCGATTTGAAGGAATTCGGGCTAAAGGGATGCCATTATATAGCTTATGTTGTTTATGTGATTTGACCGTATCCCCTGAGCTGGCATGTGCTATTTGGCTAATATTGATTACCTTCGCTTTATGTTAGCGGCTGCTAAGAATTATGACGTTATATGCCTGCAGATGAGGAACTACTTAGCTCAGCAGGAAGGCCCGATAAAACACGAAACCAATCGTTTTGTTGACGGCGTAAGGGAAATAATAAATAGTGGCGATCCCATAAAGCCAAAGTTAGACAAATTTCTTCCTCAGGTATTCAACTACAGGTTAATGGCATTGAAATGGATAAGCCAGCAGCCCGATATTGATTTTAGCCATCTTATCGAAAAAGCCTATCCTTCGCTGGAAGGGCTAAGAAAAAATCCTAAACTGGCAGTGCTTGCAGAGAATACATTGTTTGCGCTCAGGTGCAACGCAAGGGTAACACACGCCGTGATTGGTGAGACAAACTCGGAAGAGTTTTCTAAGCAACTCGCCAGTGTGCCTGTTACAACTTATGAACAATTTTTTGGAACACTCGTGTTAAGTATTCCCGATCAGGAAGCTTTCCAAACCATAGCTGACTTCACGAATACATCTCTTTATATAGAGTTCATTCTGCTTGCCGCGATACTTATAAATGAGGAAAGTCTTGATGTTGCAGAGAACACCACAAATGAACTGGCCTTCCTGATAGCAGACGCGGCACAGGAATATTCAGCTGTGGCAACCCAAATGGGGATATTGCCAGCGCGGAAGCACTCAGAATCAACAGTCACCGGCGGCTTTGTTGATTCATCAGAAGATCAGCTTTTATCCAATCTTGGTCTCCCTGAATTCGCTAAAAATTTCTGATGGCATGGCGCGCAATTATCAAGCAGGCAACATTGTAAATGTGGACCTCGGCGAGCCACCGCAGGAAGTAAAAGGGCACGAGCAGGGCTACGAAAGGCCTTGTATTATTATAAAAGTTTTTGCAGACTTGCGGCTGGCAATTGTTGTACCTTGTACATCAAAAACCCCTCAATACATCC
>CAILMA010000657.1 GCA_903835145.1 uncultured Bacteroidota bacterium | reverse complement strand
TTCACGGCTGGCTTGTTTGCTTAATATCTGCTGGGAAACAAACGTGTACTACTGAGTGCATGGAAAGAATGCTACCAGCAGCCTACTCAATAACCAAACGAGTGCTTACTTTTTCATCTTTTGTAGTAGCGACAACGTTGTAAATCCCGGTTGGCAATTGCAATTGAAGTTCAGAACTGGTGTTTACAGGTACTGTCATTTCCACAACCCTCTGGCCCAGCATATTGAAAACTGAAAATTGTGCCCGCTCCTGAAATTCTGAAGGAACAAACACATTTATTGCTCCGGCAGTTGGGTTCGGATACACTTCCAGCTTCTTATTGGTCCCTGCCACTTTTTCTACTTCTGTGTGGCACTCCTCAGGCGAAAGCACGTATATGGTGTGGCTTGTGGTATCCGTACCACATGCATTTGTCACTCCATACACTATCACATCTGCACCGGTCGAAAGGCCGGTTACACGCCCGGTATATACACCTACAGTGGCTATTGAAGGATCGGAACTTAGCCAGTAACCACCGGGTGCCGATGCACTAAGGTTTATAGATTTTCCCGGACAAACGCTATCGAGGCTGGAAACCGTACCCGCATTGGGCAATGTGTCAATAACTTCAAACCCAACAGACGTTGTGTAGGTGCCGCAGGCATTCGTGAACGAAAAATATACGGTATCAATACCTACTGTGAGCCCCTTCGCCACCGATGTACCAACCAATTTGGCAATTGTAGTATCATACAAACTCCAGGTGCCTGCGGATGTGGCAGAGTAGTTAACGAACGTATCGAGCCCACCCACGCATATTGCAAATTTCGAGTAAAAGATATCCCCCGCTGATTGCATAGGCGTAATTGTTATGGTTTTTGTAGCAGCCGTTGTACCACAGGAATTAGAAAGGGTATATGAAATGGTTACCGTACCGGTCGCCAGTCCCAGCACATTGCCATAAGTTACTTCCGCTACGCCCGGGTTACTTGAACTCCAGTCACCACCGAAGGTGGTATCAGACAACGTAATCAATGTATATGCACAAGTGGTTGAAGGCCCGGTGATGGGTGCCACCATCGGATTGCAGGGGGTAACTTTCCTAACGCGGTAATTGGCATCGTCGCAAATGTAGAGGTAGCCGGTTCTGTCTGTAGTAATGCCAACCGGGCTTGCCAGTTTAGCTATAGATGGGTCTATACCATCACCATTATAACCGTAAGCACCTGTTCCCACAAATGTATTTATGGTGCCGCTTGGGTTTATTATCCTTACTCGGTTATCGGTATTATCAGAAACAAAAAAATTTCCGGAATTGTCTTTCATTACATCAACCGGCCCCAGCAACCTTCCCGCTGTTGCCGGACCACCATCGCCAAGCGCACCGCCGCCGCCATTGCCGGCAAAAGTGCTTATGATACCGAAACCATTGATTTTACGAATGCGCGCATTCCCCTTATCTGCTACATACAAATTGGCTGAAACGTCGCAATAAATACCCGCAGGATCATATAGTTGGGCTGCAGTAGCCGCGCCACCGTCGCCGGCAAACCCCGCCGTCCCCGTTCCCGCAAATGTGCTGATGATACCTGTGCTACCCGCTACTTTTCTAATGCACTGATTGGCATCGGAAATAAATACGTCGCCACCATGATTTACCGCTACGCCGACCGGTGCATTGAGCAGTGCGGCAGTAGCATGTCCACCATCTCCACTGTAGCCCGAAGTGCCGGTACCGGCAATAGTAGTGATAATACCCGACCTCGATACCTTGCGCACCCGGTTATCGCCCTGATCGGCAATAAAAACATTGCCGCTGTCGTCTATTGCTATCCCCATGGGAGTTACAAGACCTGCATCAGTAGCCTGCCCGCCATCACCACCATAAGAGGTAGCAGATGACCCTGCAAATGTTGAAATGACGCCAGAAGGTGTCACCTTTCTCACTCTTGAGTTGCCACCATCAGCAAAATAAATATTGCCTGCAGTGTCCGCCTTTATAAAACCTGTATAGCTTATGTTGGCTGCTGTGGCAGCCCCACCATCACCGGAATAGTAATTGGTACCGTTGCCAGCTATCGTTATGATGGTTTGCCCTATTGAGCTTACCGCAGATGAGCAGATCATCACCAGAGATAGCGACAGAAATTTAATTGGAGTAGTAACTTTCATAATTGCATTTTTTCGGGTATAAAAAATGCAAATTTCCCTTATTATTATCCTTTCGCCAAATTAAAGGGTGAGTTACCACTTTCATTGCACAACAACCGAAGCCGAAACACGCTGCCCGCCCTGTTCAGTAAAAAGGAAATATTTACCGGCGGCCACGTTCAGGTGAATGGGAAATTCAACAATACCCGACTTTATTATCGGCACAGACAAACGTTTGACCACTTGCCCCATTGCATTTACGATAACAACATTAAAATCACCGGGATCACAACCTGTAGCGCGCATCCAAAAATGACCGTCGTTCGGATTGGGCAGCAGGTTTAATGTTATTGCGGGTGCGGCAAGAACTGGAGCGTTCAACGCACCGGTCGTTACTTTCCTCACGACATTGTTCGTTATATCGCAAAAAAGCAGGTTATTGTCTGGATCAAAGGCCATACCACCTGTACCATAGAGGCGGGCATCAGTCGCCGGACCGCCATCGCCTGTGTATCCGAGCGAATCAGAGCCAGCAATCGTGCTTATTATACCGGAGGTATTAACAACCCGAATCACATTATTGCCATAATCGCCTATAAGCACATTCCCATAATGATCTACAGCAACTGAAAATGGACTCGACAACTCTGCATCAATAGCGGGGCCACCATCGCCGGCATACCCTGCTGTAACCCTACCTGCAAAGGTTGAAATAATACCGTTTGTGTCTACTATAAGTACTTTTTTTACCTGATCAGCAAGATAAAGGTTACCCACAGTGTCAAAGGCAATACCCTGTACGTTCAGGGCAACAAGTGTGGCGGGTGCCCCATCGCGGTAGGTACTACAGGCATCGCACCCTGCAAACCTGTACAAAAGGCCCGAGGGTGTGATTTTATTCACGACACCATCGGCAAACAAAATGTTGCCGTGCTTATCTAAGGCTATGCCCGAAGGGCCGGAAAGCACCATTGCTGTCGCAGGGTTGCCGTCTCCCGTAAGGTGGCTGCTGTCGCACCCGGCTATGGTTGTGATTATGCCTGCTGTGCTTATTTTACGTATTCGTCTGTTACCACCATCCGAAAATATGATGTTCCCGGCACCATCACAAACCGGGAATAGTGGTTCTTTAAGCAAGGCAGCAGTAGCAGGGCCGCCGTCTCCGCTAAACCCATAAGCACCAGTACCGGCTATTGTCGTAATGACGCCGTGTACATCTACCTTCCTTATTACATGGTTAAATTGCTCTGCAAAATAAATATTGCCCGCCGCATCGGTTGTGATGCCTATGGGGGAACTGAGTTTAGCGGCAGTAGCGGGGCCGCCATCGCCGCTGTAACCGCCTCCGGCAAAAACACCTGCTCCAAAACCGTTTCCGGCAATAGTTGTTATTATCTGACCCCGGGCACCAGACACAACAATCAGGGACAGCGCAGCTACAAAAGCTGCTTGCAACAGGCAGTTTAATCTTTTCATAAAAAACGCGTTATCGTAAATGTACATCTGTAAAGACGTAAAAACAACAACCAAGGGTGGGTCCGGAGAAAAATAAATTTATGTTCAACGCCAATCAAACTGCAACCATTGTCCCACTCAAAATCTGTTATATCTTAAACGACTTCAGCCGTGCATTCTCCTGAATGTTGCCCGTGCGCTTCAGCACACCCCAGCTTTGTAACTGACCTTTAAATGCCCTCCTTATCGATTTGTAGAGTATGTACAGCATGATCCACCGGTAAATAATGCGCTGAGGTATCATCCAGAGCAACTTCAGCAGGTTTTCCCGCTCAAAGGAAAATGCCAGAATACCGACAGACACATCCACCAGCATAAATAACCCGTAGAACTTAAATATCATCCACCCATTGCCGGTAAAGATGCCAATAATCATAAACAGGTCGGCAAGCGGGGCAAACAAAGGAATGATGATCTGGAAAACAAGAATGTTAGGTAGTGCCACCCACCCCAGTGCGCCATAATCTGTATTGAACAAAGCATCCCTGTTTTTCCAGAACGACTGCATTACACCAAAACTCCACCTGAATCGCTGTTTTAAGAACATCTTCATGGTCTCGGGGGCTTCCGTGAGCGCTATTGCATTGTTCTCATTTTTTATCTTGTACCCTGCCCTGAGCATCCGCATCGTAAGGTCACAGTCTTCAGCAAATGTGTCGCTCGTAAAGCCACCAGCCTCTTCAATTGCCTTTTTACGGAAGGCGCCTATAGCGCCCGGTACCACGGTTATGGCATTCAGTGCAGCAAATGCATAGCGGTCAAAATTCTGACTGGTAATGTATTCTATGTTCTGCCAGCGGGTAAGTATGTTCACTTCATTACCCACCTTCACATTGCCTGCAACGGCTCCAACGCTTTCATCTGCAAAATGCCTTACAAGCAGCTCCAGTGCATCTGGCTGCAGGTAGGTATCAGCATCTATACACAGCACATACTCAGCATTGGTTTGCATTATGCCATAGTTCAGGGCCGAAGCCTTGCCGCCATTGGGCTTGGTAAATACCTGCACCCTTTCATTGTCTTTAAATGCTTCTGCAACTCTTGCATAGGTAGTATCCTTACTGCCATCGTCTATGAAGATGATATTGTAGTTGGGGTAGGTGCTCCTCAGGAGCTTATGTACAGAACTAACGGCATTCACCTCTTCGTTGTATGCGGGCACTATTATACTTACCAGCGGGCTACCGGCCAGTGGCAGCAAGTGCTCTTTTCGCTCCCTTCTGTACTCCTTTACGGCAAAAAAAGCCAGCAACAGTATCTTCACTATCGATAGCACAATGCAGATGATAAAGAAATAAAACAGCGCCTGACTACCAAAATAGGCGAACTCAGCCATATAGTAGCTGAACTGTACGAGGTAGTAACTCCTGTTCCTTGGTACTGCTGGCATCAGCTGGTCGCGCTTTTCATTCACAAGATCTGCAACACTAGTGAACGTATATCCCTTGTCTTTAAAGTATTTAATGATTCTCGGCAGGGCCTTGATGGTCTCTTCCCGCTCACCCGGCTCGCCGCCTGCATCATGCAGCAAAATGATGTTACCCAGGTGCTCCTGCTGCACTACCCTGCTGAAAATAATATCGGCCGAAATCCCTTTCTCCCAGTCTTCTGGGTCTATCGACTCGCCAACGGTTAGGTAATTGTTCTCCTTTGCGAATGCCACAGGCTCCAGCTCTTGCATTGTCTCAGGCTCAGAGTCGGCGTTATAAGGCGCGCGAAACAAAACAGTGGAATGCCCCGTTATACTCTCTATTAGCAACCGGGTACTGTTGAGCTCCATCAGCGCCCGCTTCTTGCTTATGTTGGCTATGTTGGGGTGGGTAAACGTGTGATTGCCTATCTCAAATCCCTCATTGTATATCCGCTTCACAATAGGAATATTGTCCACAGCATTGTAGCCTATCATAAAAAATACTGCGGGCACATGCTCCTTACTCAGTATATCGAGTATACGGGGTGTATACGAATTATCGGGGCCGTCGTCAAACGAAAGAACAATCTTCTTGTCTTTTTTACCGTATTTCTTTATTACGAAAATGGACGGCAGACTTTTATAATCTTCATTGGCTATCAGGTCATCAGCAGTGTCTACCTCAGTGCCTATGTACCCTGCTTTTGGTGTGCTTATCACATCCAGTATCTCCCCCTCGCCTACGTAATCTACATCGTTGCTGGAGTTTACATTGTTGAGGACTTTATAGTTAAAACTGTCCACGCCCTTATCGCTTATGTCTTTGTTGTAAAAGGTCCAGAGGCGACTGTCCTCCTGCCCGAGGCGCCATAGCGCAACACCGGCCGCACCGTACTCGGTGGCAAACCGCATGGTATTAAAATTCGTTGCAGCATCAGCAAAGAAAACCGAATGTTCTATGTTGTTTTCATCGGAGTAGGTATAATTTAGGTTATAGGTCGTAGTGTCAAATACCACTTTCGCTTCTGACTCCCCGGCTATGCTCAATGCCTCTGAGTAGGAAACATCGGCTGCGGTGCTGCCCCGGGGCCAGTCATACCCATAGCCGGCGATAGCCAACACCAGCTTACCGGGGGCCACCTGCTTTATGGCATCCTCTATTGCACCCTCAATATATTTTTGCGAGCTTATGGGCCCGGGAGCACTGTTGCTGTTGTGCTCGTCATAGGCCATCAGGAAGATGTAATCATTGTATTTTGCAAGCTCGGTGAGGTTATAGTCGCTGTTAAACGGTGAAACATCCTGAGTAACTATCAGGTGCAGGGCATGCATCCGCTCATATAGTTCCTTCATAAAAACAACCATGGTCTCATCGCTTGTCTCCTGCAACTCCTCAAAGTCAATATTCACGCCAGCGAAATGATTTTTCTGCACAACGGCTATAATGCCGCTAATGAGCCTTTCCTTCTTTGCTGCATCATTTATTATCCGGTGCAGGGGAGCCCCGTTAAAGTCAGCGCCTGAAAAGTTAGAAATGACTGCTACTACCGGCACTTTCGAAGCCAAAATAATGTCTGACCCTCTTATGTCTGTATTTACATTTATGGTGTCGCCAGCAGAGTCAATAGTCATCCAAAGCGGCAACAGCATGTTGAGCTTGTTGATGTTGTTTTTCAGAGAGAAGTAAGACTGCTCATCGGTCGCATCATAAAAAGCAGCCCTGAGCGGTGCCTCATAAGCATGCT
>CAILMA010000656.1 GCA_903835145.1 uncultured Bacteroidota bacterium | reverse complement strand
GGCAACAATCCCATATTTGAAAGCACTTTTTATGTCCTTTTAGTTTTTAGAGGTGCCCTTAATTTAAAAACTGTTTTTTTTCAGCACTTTTTATTTCGCTAGCCCAATTAAACACCCAATCATTTTTCTTTATTTTCTTAATGTCTTTAACGTTCAATTGCGTAATAACAGTTTCAAAAATTTCGCCCGTAATTATATTAGAAATTGAATTCGTCAGTTTGTCGATTTCAATATCTATTTGCGTTCGCTTACTTTTTTCCATATGCAATTTACTGATTTTTTCACTAAAAAAATCAAATTTAAGTGGTTTTAGGAATTCCAGTTCCTCGGTTTCCAGAATGCGTTAACCAAAATGATAGCGAGGATACAAACCCGCATTTAAACCAATGTAATCTAAAACAAACATGGCAACTTTTTGAAAGTTGCCATGCGTGGTACTCAAAAACTGCACTTTATTACTTTGTATAAACAACTTTCTGAGTGTATACTGCACCATCAATTGTTACTTTCAGCAGGTAAATGCCGGGTGCATAACCCGACAGGTCAAACTGCGTAGTTTTCTCATCGGTTGTTGTGGTTGATATAACCCTGCCCGGTAAGTCTGATAATGTAATTGTAGCCTTTGTAGGCTTTTCGTTCAATTCCAGCGTAAAGGTTCCATTGTTGGGGTTCGGGTATACATTTATTGTTGTTTTACCATTCACTTCATTCACGCCAGTGCCACTCCCACCACCTGAAACTGTGTATCCGCCTGATGTAGTATAGCAGCCGTGGCCATCAGAAACTTTTACGGTGTATATGCCCGGTGCAGTATAAGCATATGTGCTTGCATTAGCACCGCTGATAGCTGAGCCATTGAGGTACCACTGATAGGTGGCGAATGAACCAGTGTATAATATGTTTGAACCCAGCAATCTGATTGTAGGATTTGGTGCGCCGCTCACGGCTGCTGCTGCCAGGCTATCAATACCACAGCCGTTAGATATTATGGCTGCATAACCGCCTGCTGTAGTAGCATTGTAGGTTGCATTGGTGGCTCCGGCTATCAATGTGCCAGACCTGTACCACTGATAGTTGGCGGAAGATGCAGATGTTGTAACCGTAAGTGTTACATAACTTGTGTGACAAAGGGAAGCACTTGCAGGGCTTATACTGCCGCTGATGGACCCACCTGTGCCGGTGCTTACCGTAAATGTAGCATTGCTGGTGCATCCACCGCCAGTTACTGTATAAGATATTACTGCCGTACCAGCAGATACTGCACTAACTACACCTGTAGCGCTAACGGTGGCAACATAGGTATTGCTGCTGCCCCAGCTACCGCCGGTTACAGTTTCCGCAAGGGTAGAGGTTGACCCGATACAAACAGCAGCGCTACCTGTAATGGCGCCCGCATCAGGTATTGCATTTATGGCCACTGCCTGAGTAGTGAATGCGGCACCGCAGCCACCCGTAACATTATAAGAAATTGTAGCCGTGCCTGCTGCCACTCCGGTCACAACGCCAGATGCGTTTACCGTGGCAATACTTGTGTTGCTGCTGCTCCAGGTGCCGCCGGTTATAGCGTCAGTAAAGCTAAGTGTAGTACCTGCGCAGGCTGTAGTTGACGAGCCGGTTATAGTGCCCGCCGTTGCGGTTGAAGTTACGGTAACTACAAGAGCTGCAGCATTAGTGCCACAGCTGTTGCTGAGTGTGTAGGAGATAGTGGAAGCGCCGGCTGATACACCAGTTACCCTGCCTGTAGCGTTTACCGTTGCAACGCTGATAGCTGTAGAACTCCAGGTGCCGCCTGTAGTAGCATCGGCAAGTGTGGTGGTGCCGCCCGTGCAAACCACAGAAGTGCCTGTAATAGCGCTAATTGTTGGCACTGTGGTAATGGTAACACCACGCGTTGCGATGCTGCTCCCGCAGGCGCTGGCAACTGTGTAAGTAATAGTCGCAGTGCCTGCAGCTACTCCTGTAACATCGCCGGTCGCAGAGACTGCTGCAATGGACGCGTCGCTGCTGCTCCAGGTGCCTCCGCTTGTAGCATCAGCCATCGTTGTTACTGCCCCTACACATGCCGTTGGTGTGCCTGTAATGGCTGCAACTGTAGTGCTGATGACAGTAAAATGAATGCCCGCAGTGTAGCTGTTACTGCCACTTGCGCTACAGGTAACCCGGCAGCGATAATAGATGGCACTACTCACTGTGGTGGAGAATACGTTATAAACGGCTCCTGTTACGTTTGTCCAGCTGCTGCCGTCGGTTGAAGATTGCCATTGGTAGCTAATGCCGGTACCTGAGCTTGCGCCAGTAATATAAACGACAGTGGCGAAGCCAGAGCAGCCATTGGTAACCGTAGCGCTCTCGGTGCCTGCCGTTGGAGTGCCAGAGCATACCGTAGAACAACCAGAGCCAGTTACACTCATGTGCACCGAAGTATCAAGCGCACCGCCACTAACGGCGATCTGCCCGGTGTAGGCGGTTGCAGCCGACGGGCAGAGTTCAGCATAAGTTGTGGCAGAATAGCTGCCACCAGTATAAGAAACTGCATAAGAGCTTGCATAAGTACCACCTGCAGTTGCAGAAATTTTATACCCTGACGGTGCCGTAAGCGTGAGTGAACCTGCAGACGGCGTGAGAAAACTGCCGGTGAAATTGAAAGCCATTGGCGATGAGCAGGAGCCGACTGCAGTACAACCAAATGCCAAAGAACCAGGAGAAAATACGCCATTTGAACCACCAATGTTTACAGTGTAGTCACGTGCTTCGCCATAGCCGGTACTGCATGGGTCCATTGAAGGCCAGTGTGAACTTCCATAATAGGACTGCATCACTCTCATTCTGTGAACCCCGCTGGCTGAGCCTGCTGGTATTATTATGTTTTGAATCGTACTATCGGTATATCCGTTTATCCCGCCAACGGTTTCTGATGTTTCAAATGTTCCATTATCATTAAAGTCGATCCAAATTTGATTATTTACAATGTAAGAAGCAGACGCCGTTTGCCAGTTTGTAACAATCGTCGAAACATAAGTTACTCCCGGCTCCAATACACAGGAAAGCGCCGTACGGTCTTTGTATCCGGTACCATCACATACAGCGGTATCCAAAATTGACGTAGAAGCGCCTCCGACGATAGCAAATTTTGAGATAGAAAAATTGTAGTAAGAACAGGAGCCGCTCCCACTGCCACTTGTTGGTGTGCAAAAGCAAATTGGTGAGTAAACCATTTTTAGCGCGTTAGAATAAGCAACACTTGAGCTGGCGCTACATGTTACTTTACAGCGGTAAAAGCTCGTTGCCGTTTCTGTTACAGTCAGTGTTGAATCTGTAGCGCCAGAAATGTCGCTCCAGGTAGTGCTATCTGTTGAGGATTGCCATTGGCGAGTGATTGCAAGAGCAAATGTTGTGCCAGTAAGATTGATAGTAAAAGCTACTGCTGGGCAAATGATACCAGTGTAAGTTGTGCTTGCCGTGCCGGGTGCAGGTGTCCCTGAGCACGATGGCAAAGGTAATATACGCACTTTGTAATCCCTTACATCGCCATAGTAATAGCCTGAGGAACTCGAAACGCAGCCGTCCAGATCAGGGTAAGTGCCTGAGGAATAATAAGAATCTTTTATGAGCACCCGCATCCTATGGTAGCCGACCGGCGCAGCTAACGGAACAACGAAACTGAACGTTCCGGTACCAACCAAGGAGTTCTGTCCACCAATCGTTTCAGAGCTTTCAAATACGTCATCGTCGTTGAAATCTATCCACACTTGTAGGTTAGCTTCATCGTAGCTCGAGCCTGTGTTAACGGTAATTGAATAACTATGCGCCTGCATATAGCTTATCGAATCGCTGCTGTATAAATCCTCATACCCCGCACCCGTGCACGAAGTTGCATCTGTCAACGTTGCTGAATACCCGGTAGAGCTGAAGCTCGATATGCCATAACCGGTAGAGCAGCCCGTAGCTGCATAAGTAAATGCCGGTATGCAAACAGTTGCCTGACTTTGCGCTGGTGAGAGCAACACAAAAAGGCAAATGAAACAGAGATTGTAAAGATTTTTCATAACAGTTTTTTGGATTGAGAATGAAAGGAATAGAAATTTTTTTAGCAAATAAGTAGCTGGTAGGGGTAGTAAAGCTAATGTCAAAATTTCAATTTTTTAAATAGGCCATGTGTTTTTTTTATTTCATATCGAAAGTGTAGG
>CAILMA010000655.1 GCA_903835145.1 uncultured Bacteroidota bacterium | reverse complement strand
TGATGTATTTGCAGCGTCTTTACTCAATAGTCAGCCAATGGGGTTTTACCAGCCTGCACAAATAATCATTGATGCTAAAAAACACGACGTAGAAGTCTTACCTGTGGATATTAATTACTCTTATTGGGATAACATACTTGAGGCAAGGAAAGGAAAGTTTTGCCCCCTTCGCTTAGGTTTCCGGGAAGTAAAAGGGTTAAATGAGGAAGATATAAACATGCTCGTATCAGCACGGGTGATTCCCTATACAAATATCCCGTCATTGAGGGATGCAGGGGTGAATATTACTGCATTAGAAAAGCTGGCAGATGCAGACGCTTTCCGGTCTATTGGCCTCGACAGGCGGCAGGCTCTTTGGGAAGTATCGGCACTAAACGACAGGCCAACCGGAATGTTTACAGGCCAGCAACCCGAAGCAACCAGCGAACATGGTGTACACCTGCCTACAATGACTTTATCGGAGCATGTGGTACAGGATTATAGTGCTATCGGGTTATCATTAAAGGCTCACCCGGTCAGTTTCGTAAGGAAAAAGCTATTCATGTTACAGGTTACACCTAACCACAACCTTACCCAATTAAAAGATGGTGCATTAATAAAGGTAGCCGGGCTTGTATTGGTACGGCAAAGACCGGGTACTGCAAGCGGCATAGTGTTCATTACCATAGAAGATGAAACCGGGGTTGCTAACCTTGTGGTCTTTCAAAAAACGTTTGATAAATACCGGAAAGAAATACTGCAATCAAGGCTGCTTATGGTTGAAGGTAGGGTGCAAATTGAAGGGGAGGTAATTCATGTATTAGTAAAAAGGTGTTCCAACGTTTCGGGGCTATTGCAGAAGCTCACAAAGAAAGAACGCGATAACCCGGCATTGTTAACCTTATCCCGAGCAGATGAAAAGGACACTGAAAACTATACGACACAGGATAAAAGAGTGCAGCGTAATATGGCTGTACAGGGAGAAATTTTTCATGGGGGAAGGAATTTTAGGTAGCCCAGTTAATAACCCGCTTCAGAAACTGGATGTATTTAATTGCTGTATTGTGGCCGATATGTTCATCGACCTTTAGGTAGAGCTCGAAGCCTATCAGGAAGCCCAATTAAGCTGGTCAAGGGCAATATCACTTTCATTGTATTGCTTCTTAATATATTCCTTTACCTTCAGTTTAAGTGTCTCATACTTCGTGTATGTGGCCTTGGTTACCTCTATGCCGATCTTTCGATTTACATAGGCGTTGTGCAGTTCTATCAGGCGCATGAGATATTCAGATTGTTCCCTAGGGCTTTTAAGCTTAGTTTTTATCAACTGTGCACTGACGGGAAGATTCTGTTTCAGGCAGTCTGTGTATATCTCAGTTGTCTTGGTGTGTAATGCCGCAAGTAGTTTGTTGCTGGCAAACGAATCCTCGTCGGTGCCTTTGATTCGACTTTTTGTAGAATCCCAATGTTGTTCTAACACTGAAATCCCTGTGTTTATCTGCTCTCGTTTGCCAGCAATTGTGAGTCGCAGGTAAATAGAGTACTTCTTACTTACCAAGCTCTGCTTATTAAGGTAAAATGAAATATACAGACGATTGTCCATAATGCTTTGGTTTTAAGCACATTCGGAGAACCTCGAGAGTCGTAAATGTATATGCTATTGAATACCAGTCACATAGCGCTGGTTTTCGGGTTACCTCGAAGAATTTACCCTTTCTACCTCAGGGTTACCTCCAAATCCTCAATCGTGTTTTCGACTTCACTGAGGTTCCTAACTGCCATTTAGCCTGAAACCCACGCCCAGAGACCCATTCCCCCATTTTTGGCATAAAAAAAGAGCATCATTTCTGATACTCTTTTCCTCCGTGGGCGGAGAGAGAGAGACTCTCCACAGCATTACATAAACTATTGATTAATAAGCATTTGCGACATTTTAATTTTTAACAGTGCTAAAACAGTGCTGAATTCTGGCATTCGTTTGTATATTTGCAATTATGGAAGGAGTTAATAAGTTTACAGCACCAACGCTTGTTAAAGGTAAGAAACCTGTGAAAATTCCGAAGGGCTCCTCCTTGGAAAAAGAATGGGCTAAAAATATCTGGTACGTTAACTATTCTTTTAATGGAAAGCAGTACCGTGTAAAGGGAGATATAAACCG
>CAILMA010000654.1 GCA_903835145.1 uncultured Bacteroidota bacterium | reverse complement strand
CTGTTGGGGCGCCTATCTCATAGACGACGTAAGCGTTATAGCCAGTGATTCCAGTGCTGATGCTGGGCCTGATGTGCATATAGCTACCGGTGGTGATACCGTGCAGATAGGCGTAAGCAATGGTGCTGGTATGCCGTGCTACTGGTATGTGCTGGGCGGCACTACGCCCATAGATAGCGGCGGCAGCACCCGTGTGCACCCCGCAGCCACCACAAGCTACGTAGTAGAAATGGACCTCTGCGGCCGGGTAACAAAAGATACCGTTACCGTGTATGTAGGGCACGTAAATGTACCCATCCGGCAACTGGCCCACCTTTCCCTCTACCCCAATCCCGCCACACAGGCATTAAACATAGAAGATGCAAGTGGCTGCACCCTCAGTATTTGCAATCTCGTAGGCTGCCCCCTATTTTCGGCCCCACTCCCTACCAATAAAGAAACACTCGATATCTCCACCCTCCCCACAGGCGTCTACCTTGCCCGCATCACCGATAATATTACCGGTGAGTGCATCATCAAGAAGCTTGTGAAGGAGTAATTAAAACCGTCAACGTTATTTAGGCATGGACAATGGATAATTCATATTTATAACTCATAATTCATAATTCATTTACCCCTGTCACAGTTCTGTAGCCCCGACCCGACACCCCAAACTCCGCGGTTTGCAACCGCCCCAATAAACCTAATCAAAAAAACAACCGTTCGGCGCCAGTCACCAACTGCATTGCTCCTCTTAAACCTCGTCCTCGTTTTTAACTGCCTGTCCCGATTTTACATCGGGAAGGATGTCCCGGCATGGCGTTTGCAACGCCCGTAAATCTGGTCCAAGGGGGCTTCCTTGGTCCCCAAACCCACTGAAGCTTCGAGCTTCATACAGATGCAATCGCATGTTTTTTATACCACTGATATAAACATGCTATACCTAACGGCATCGGGCAATTATTATTATTTATCTTCTATAAACATAGAATCCCCAACGGGATTGCCCAAACACCTGATGCCGTCAGGCATCACATGTTTATAGAAAACGTAAACCAACATATCACCGATGCCGTAGGTATCGCACATTAATTGCTATCGTAGGTCTATCGCCCACCCTGCGCCCCGCAGCCCTCGCGACTACCCGAACTCCGCGGTTTGCAACCGTTGTAACAGCCCAAGTGTGAATGCCACAGAGAATTTCAAGAGCAATGGCGGTTTATTGCAGATAAATTATTTAACTTTATTGCACAGCGGTTGCAAACCGCGGCATTTTGCGCAGAAATAGGTCATCAGCCCGCAAGCCTTGCTACACACCTGAAATAGTGAAACTGGATTTCAATTTAGATAATACTGAAAGAGGCGACGTATTGCAGCAGATTGTTTTTGGGGCTATTGCCTCATATCGTTGCTTTTAAATGATCTGGCGGCATCTTAATCTTGCTAAGTATTTTTTTAATATCAGCCATTTTTTTAGGGTTAGCACTACCCTTAGCATTGTTTAATGCTGGATTAACAGTGAGATTGACATCCGGAAACAGCTTTTTTATTTCAGCTATTGTATCTATTTTGTCTTTCATATTACAAAGTTAGGATTTTTTTTAACCAAGAATGCATAATAGTCTTTATTTCTAATGAACAAATCGGCAACACCATTTTCCTGAACGCCGAAGATGTCAAAAAGTGTTATTAATTCATCAAGATTATTGCCAATGGCCATCCTGTATAGCCTCGTACGTTCTGCCGTGCTACCTCTGAAAATGATTGTTCGTTGAGGGTATTTTTCCAGAAATACTCTTGCAATAAATGCAATTGTTGCAAGTACTTTGGGCATGTCCTTATTATCGGTTATACTGTAGTCATCTATTTCGTTATTTTCATCAATATCACCAAAGGCAAGGTTATATATGTCGTTGGTCTCCACAAGTTGAAATTTTACCCTTTTTTCTACGTTGCCTTTTATTCCTGAACTTATAAAGTCATAGGTTTCAAATTGTTCAGAAATTTCGATTTGCGTATATAAATCATATTTCATCGACCCCGAATTTAATAGTAAAGTCCCAATCACTTTTACCGATACTGCAAATATCAAAAAGAATTTGCTGATTTTCTAAGATGGTTTCCCCACTCACCTGTCGCAGGTCTATCGCCCCGCCCCAGCGGCCCTCGCGACGCCCCAAACTCTGCGGTTTGCATTGTGAGCCTTTGCTGTTAAATGTATATGAGGTATGAAACTGGTTTTGAAATGTCGTATTTTTGCAGCAGAAATTGTCGTATTTTTGTTTAAACAAAAGGTTGTTTTATGGCGCGGAAAATGGCATTGGAAGAAAGGGTGGCTAAACGGATCAAGCGTATGAAAAGAACTGTCTTGATGCGTGAGGACTTTGACGATCTTGGGGGGTATGATCAGGTCGGTCGCGTATTACGTCATCTGTCAGATAAGGGCGAGGTGATTAAAATCGGATACGGCCTCTATGCAAAAGCAGAACGTTCGCCAATTACGGGAGCTGTTATTCCTGTGCGCAATCTCCCCGCATTGGCTAAAGAGGCACTTAGCCGTTTACATGTTCAAACGGTTCCTTCTCAATTGGAGCGGGATTATAACAGTGGAAGGTCAACTCAGGTGCCTACTGGTAGACTCATTGGGGTAACTTCGCGTATCAACCGTAGAATTGGTTACAACGGCAATTTTATTAGTTTTGAATATGCCGCCGGATAAAAGAACTATTGAACTTGTTGCCAGGGAACTTGCCACTGAAGAAGCATTTGTAGAAAAAGATTGGCATGGGGTACAGGTCATTGCTGCTATTGCTGCGCTCGCATTTGAGCAATATCAATTAGTGTTTGCCGGCGGAACTGCGCTGTCCAAAGCACATAAAATTATACACAGATTTTCTGAAGATATTGATTTCCGGCTACACCCTATAGGACATAATCCTAACCGGAAAGCCCTGTCGCAATTCAAACACAACCTTATCGCATCGTTGCGCGTTGCAGGCTTTGACATTAGCGAAGAACGCATCGCTGCCCGCAACGATAACCGATATTTCATGTTCTACGTACGTTATAACAGACAGTTTGAGCACGCTGCTTTACGCCCGGATATTAAAGTAGAAGTGACATTAGGCAGCCCTGAGCTCCCTTTAGTGTTACTGCCTGTTAGCTCATTGGTTGCTTCGCTCCAGAAAAAAGAGCCAGAGGTAGCAAGTATTGCCTGTCTTGCTTATGTAGAAAATGCTGCTGATAAATTGTCTGCTGCTATTTGGCGTATCGTTGCACGGGTGCGAGGAGCGAAAGACGATGATGCTACATTAATTCGCCATGTGTATGATCTTGCTTTGCTTAAAGATTTTGTTATCCGAGATCAAAACTTCGTTGATTTGTTTAAACATACAATGGATGCAGATAGCGATCGCGCGAATGATGAGAATTTCTGTCAGTTGTCAATAGCTGAAAAAGGAGGTAGATTGATTTCTATCCTGTCAGAAGATCCGCTCTATGAAGCTGAATATCAGAAATTCGTTGCGGGTCTTTCTTATGCCACTATCAATCAGACTCCTGATTTTACCGAAGCACTAAAGGCTCTTCGGGAGCTTATTGCACGAGTGGCCTAAACGAGAGGCATTTCGAACTAAATCGTCCCAAAAAGCAAAAATGGAAATTCAATGTAAATTGTGTTAAGTTTTCCCCTTTCCCAGCCCCTAGCGCCCAGCCGCCCTTGTGACCACACAAAAAATCAGCGATCTGAAACGGCCATAACCTGCATAAAAACAAATAGTTCCGGTTGCACGTGCAGCCGGAACTATTTTGTATTGGTCCATTATTTTCAGGAAAATGGAATTTATTTCAGCACTACCTCGCTAT
>CAILMA010000653.1 GCA_903835145.1 uncultured Bacteroidota bacterium | reverse complement strand
GTTGCCGTCAGAAAAATATACGTTACCTGCTGCGTCAGCTACTACCCCACTCGGACCGCTCACCATGGCTGCGGTTGCGGGACCACCATCGCCTGAATAGCCGGCAGTACCGGTACCTGCGATAGTTGAAATGATACCTGAAGTGTTTATTTTACGAACCGCATTGTTGTGCGTATCTCCAAAATAAATATTACCGGATGCATCGACGAATACTGCAAAAGGCTGCAACTGCGCCGCTGTGGCAGGTCCGCCATCACCAGAATACCCTGTACCACCAGTACCACCAACCGTTGAAACAATACCGAGAGCGTTTACTTTCCTGATGCGATAATTACCTGCATCAGCAATGAAAATATTACCTGAATTATCTCCGAAAACACCACCGGGCAATTGAAGCGAAGCCGCAAATTCAGCACCACCATCACCACCAAAAGCAGCAGAGCCTGCACCACCCACGAGTGTAGTGATAACAGGAGAAGGAACGAAGGTTATACTTGCTGAAGTTGACGTTGCAGAAAGTGATGAAGCAGTGCAAGTAATGATGCACTGATAGTAAGTTGTAGCAGACAACCCGCTGAAACTATAAGTTGGGTTCGTTGCCCCTGAGATGTTGCTGAACGTGCCCGCGGTACCTGTCGAAGATGATTGCCACTGATAAGTAAGGCCAGTCGCAATTGATGCTCCGGAAACGCTCAATATGAACGTTGTAGAAGAGTTTCCTGATGTAGGGAAAGCCACGGCAGTACCCCCTGTTGGGGTGCCAGAACATGGGATACCGACGAAACGGATACGATTGTTGTTGTTGTCGTCAATGATTACGTTTCCGCTTCCATCAAGAGTTACATCGTTTGGCACATTTATTTCGGCGTCCGTCGCAGGGCCTCCATCACCGCTAAATCCAGCCGTCCCGTTTCCTGCGAATTCTGAAATAATACCAGCGGCACTTACTACTCTGATTCTATTGTTGTGGGCATCTGCGACATAGAGATTACCAGACACGTCCATTCTCGCGCCAGCAGGATAAGTTAGTGTTGCCAGAGAAGCCGGGCCTCGGTCTCCGCTAAAACCAGAAACACCACCTATCCCTACATAAGTACTGATGACTCCGGTAGTATTGACCTTGCGGATGCAATGGTTCCCATTGTCGGTGATATATAGATTACCAGGATAGTCTGAGTAAACGCAATTAGGGAAATAGAGATTAGCTGCTGTCGCCGGCCCACCATCGCCACCAAAACCTGGAGTAGTATTACCGGCAACAGTAGAAATAATTCCCGAAGTATTTATTTTTCTAATGCAATGGTTGTATTGGTCGGCTATATAAAGATTTCCAGATCCGTCCAAAGTAAGCCCATAGGGTGAATTAAACGTTGCTGCTGTAGCAGGACCTGCGTCGCCTGTATGCCCTGTACCGCCAGTACCAGCGATCGTGCTGATAATGCCCGAAGTATTGACCATACGCACTCTTTCATTGCTCAAATCAGCAATATATATGTTGCCAGAAACGTCAACCACAATACCAGCCGGGTGATTTAATTTAGCAGCAGTGGCGGGTCCACCATCACCACTGAATCCAGCAGTGCCAGTTCCTGCAATCGTCGAAATAATTCCGGAAGAATTGATAACCCTAATTCTATTGTTAGATGCATCCGCAATGTAGATAAGACCAGTCGCATCAACGAACGTAGCGCTTGGCCCATTTAACTCAGCAAGGGTTGCTGCCCCCCCGTCCCCACTATAACCAGCCGTGGCAATACCAGCAATAGTGGTAATCGTTTGGGCGGAAACGGATGTTGAAAAAATGAAACATCCAAATAAAAACAATAGGGCGGTTATTGTACGTAGCGTATTTTTCATGACAAAATATAATAAAAGTAATTAACTTGATATTAACCCTCAAATATATAATATATCAGGGAAAATGTGAGTAAACTGAAAAAAAAAATAATTGAAAAGAATCCGATTTTTAGCCAAAAGTTAAAATATGACGCCTTATTTAGTTGCCAACTTATTCATTGTCAAATCGGTAAAACGCAGACTTCCGTTAATTTGTGTTTTTATGAATTGGTTCCACACGCAAACAAATAACCC
>CAILMA010000652.1 GCA_903835145.1 uncultured Bacteroidota bacterium | reverse complement strand
CTGCTCTGATTACTTTAGTGTAATTCTTTGCTTCTGCTGCCAGTTTTGGGTCTTTCTTTATCGCGGTTTTAGCTGCTTTTGCCATCGCTTAAAATATTTTTAGAGATTATTTAATTTCTTTGTGAACGGTAACTTTCTTAAGTATTGGATTATACTTCTTCAGTTCTAAACGTTCCGTAGTTGTTTTCTTGTTTTTAGTGGTAATGTAACGGCTGGTACCGGGCATACCGCTGTTTTTATGTTCGGTACACTCCATTATCACTTGAACGCGGTTTCCTTTTTTAGCCATTTTATTATGCTTGAATGATTAATTGAACAAAATTATACTGCCACTCCTTTTTCGCGGAGTTCTTTTAAGATGGCGGTCAAACCATTTTTGTTGATAGTGCGGATAGCATCTGTTGATAATTTCAATGTTACCCAGCGATCTTCTTCTGCAATGAAGAAACGCTTGGTCTGCAAATTGGGCAGAAATCTGCGTAATTTCTTTTTATTAGAAAAAGATACTTTGTGACCTACAACTGGTTTTCTGCCTGTGAGCTGACAAACACGTGCCATGATTATTTAATTTTTTTGGGACTGCAAAGGTAAGTAAAAAATTGAAAGAAAAAATAAAAAAAGTAAAAATAGAAAAACTTTTTTATCACCGCAGCAGAAATGACGATTTAAAGATGCAATATTAGCAATAAAAACCGAGATCTGATCATCGGTTTTGGGCTTACCGTAGATAATGTGCCCCGGGCCGGGAGATATAACCCCTGCAGGGTTGGGGGTGTATTGGTTGACGTGTCCCGGGGCGATGCCCCGGGCTGAGAGATTGAACCCTTGCAGGGTATGGGGTGTATAGGTTGGCGTGTCCCGGGGCGATGCCCCGGGCTGGGAGATTGAACCCTTGCAGGGTTACCCGACATCGGGACTTTCGACTAAGTACTATCTACTTACGACCGATTCTCCATCGGGACTTTAGACTAAGTACTATCTACTTACGACTGATTCCCCCATCGGGACTTTCGACTAAGTACTAACTACTTACGACTAAAGAACGGGGCGGTGTTTCCGGGGGGATGTTTTGGTCGTTAAAAACATCCTTTAGATTCGAAAAAACGACGTGAGCAAAATGACTGTCGTTTTGTATTTTTGTAATAAAAAAGGGTATGACCATTTCGGCAATAAAAAAAGAATTGCATCAATTTATTGAGGAGGCTGATGAAAAAAAGCTAAAGGCAATTCATTTGTTGCTTGAAAATGAGTTGCATAGCCAGAATTATTCTGATAAGGATTTAAAAAAATTCTACAGCGTTTTAAATGGGTATGAAACCGGGGCTGCAGAGACTTTGCCAGCCGAAGTTGCCCACCGTGAGCTCAGAGCGAAAATTGCGGCGATGTAATGAAGTACGCAATTTTAAGGGACTACAATCTTTTCCGTTGATCATGCGCAAAAAACGGCAGATGAGAACATGTTTTCCAAATTTTAAAACCCAGCGCGATTTTATATTCGTTTAGTAATGTTGAAGGGCTCAATAGGAATGATAGGGCTCAATCCGGGCATCGGGTGATGAGTTCGGTTTGGTTTCTTACAGGCGTTGCAAACGCCATGCCGGCACATAATGAGTCCAATTTATTAACGGCCCTCTTTTCCGTCGGGCTCAAGTTTAAGTACCCGGAGGAGGGGTGCGGCGAAATAGGTGACGCCGACAACCACTATGGTCATGCAGCCGCCAAATACCACGGCTGGAACAGCACCCATCCAGCGGGCGGTGATGCCGCTTTCCATAGCACCGAGTTCGTTAGAGGAGCTGATGAACATCGTATTCACGGCCGCTACCCTGCCGCGCATGTTATCGGGCGTATAGAGCTGTAGTACCGTGCTGCGGATAACAACACTAACAGTATCGAACATACCAGTGGCAAGCAGCATAACAAAGGCCAATACGAACGCAAGCGAGATATTGCACCCAAGGAAACTCCCCAAAACTGTGGTTGGGGCGAGGCTGCCGCAAAGCCCAAAAATGATAGTAGTAACGCCAAAGCCAGTAATGGCAATGAGCAGCTTTATGCCTGCGTTCTTGGTGAGCGGCCTTGCAGATAGTATCATGAGCATAAATATGGAGCCGATGCCAGGTGCGGCACGCATCCAGCCAAAACCCACCTCCCCTACCTTGAGGATTTCGTCGGCATAAACGGGCAGCAGGGCCGAGGCACCCCCGAATAATACAGCAAACATATCGAGGGACAGGGCCGCAAGCACAAGCTGGGTGCTAAATACAAACCTGATGCCTTCGGCAAGACTTTTAAGGATGGGTTCCTTTTCTTTTTTGACTATGGCCTGAGCGGGGACTGCGAGAACAGCGGCTATTGCTACAAGTTCTATAGCAGCTGTTGCTATGAGGCCGCCCTGAAACCCTATAAGCGCGATAAGGAAACCGCCCAGCAACGGGCCTATAACAAAGCCTGTTTGCCATGCGGCACTGCTCCAGGTCGTTGCATTGGCATAAAGCTTTTTGGGCAGGAGCATACCAAATAATGCGAAGCTGGCGGGGCTGATGAATGCCCGCAGGGCACCACCCGCGAAAATACCGGCATAAACCAGCCAGATAATGTAATTGCGGGGCAAAACGGACTGTAGGTGGGGCCACGCCAGCACCACGAAGAAGCCGCTGAGCATCAGGTAGCCGGCAAAGCACTTCAGGAGCATTTTGCGCTTTTCTGCGAGATCAACAAAGTGACCGGAGAAGAGCGAAAAACCTATGGCAGGTATTACCTCCCAAAGGCCCAGCAGGCCCAGCACAAGTGCATCGCCCTTGTGGGTGACGGGATTAAACGTAAGGGTATAAACAAAGTAGCTGATGATGGTAGACTGCATGTTGAGCGCCAGTATTATGGCGAAGCGCATGAGCAGGTACATCCTGAATACAGGAAAGCGCAGTGACTTATGCCGCAGCAGCAGGCGGTAAGCCATTACATAGTATTGCTTTGCTGCAATGTTGCCTGAGGCTTTTTTGCGGGCAAGGTATTGAACGGCTTTTCCCAAAACAGTAAAAAAATTTTGAGGGCAAATTTAGGGGAATTTGGTTTAGGAGTTAGAAATTATGAGTTATGAATTATGAGTTATGAATTATGAGTTATGAGTTGTGAGTTTTTGTCTGAACCATGATTTAAGGGATAAAAAGGATTTCCGGTTTTTACCTGCCGACTAACGAGGTGAGCGCATCGGGCGAAATTACGCCCATGCAGGGCTGTTCGCGTTGAGGAGTGTGCTGACGGTGGTTGCAAACCGCGGGTTTGGGGCGGCTCAAGATCATCAACCCACGGGGCTATGCTACAGACGTGCGACAAAATGAATATGAGTTACCTGCCTCGCCGTGGCGGGTGAATTATGAGTTTGCGGTTTTTAGTGTTTGTCGAGGGATAAAACACTAAAACCCGCCATAGAAATGACGGGTTTTGTATTTTAAACACAATCTGAGTTTAATTGATGGGATTTATTTTTTCTATGTTCTGTCTTTTACGTTCCGGTGAGGGAGCGTTGTTTTCATTTTTGTGGTGCTACTAACTGCAGCCCGTGGTTGTGCCGCAGTTAGGGCACATATAGCACGTACCGTTTCTGAGGGTGATGTTGCCACAGTTGCGGCAGGCTGGTGCATCGGCACTGGTACCCATGAGCTTCTTCATTTCGAGGGAATTAGCGGCATTGGCGCCTACTGCCATAGGGGCTATAGGTGTCTTTGCTTTTTGTGTCGGTACTTGTGGTGCTGTTATTCTTACCTGCGATAGTTCCAGTTGTTTCTGCGCTTCGAGCTCTTCGGTGCGGGTCATTTTGTTTGGGTCCTGTACGTGCACCAGGTCGTCGCGGTCCAGGTATTCGTATGCCAGCAGGCGGAAGATATAATCGAGTACAGAGGTTGCTGATTTAATGTTCGGATGCTCTACAATGCCTGATGGCTCAAAGCGGGAGAAAATGAATTTATCCACATATTCCTCCAGCGGCACACCGTATTGCAAGCCTACGGATATGGCTATAGCAAAGCTATTGAGCAGGCTGCGCATGGTAGCACCTTCCTTGGCCATATCAATGAATATCTCACCCAGCGTACCATCGCCATACTCACCCGTGCGCAGGAAGAGGGCCTGGCCTCCTACTTTGCCTTTTATGGTATAACCACGGCGCTTAGCAGGCAGTTGCTTGCGCTCTACTATGCGGCTGAGCTCGCGCTTGAGGCGGGTATCAGGGCTGGCCTGCACGCGGCGGTTTACTTCTTCCAGCAGCTCTTCTACTGTTAGGCGGCTCATGTCCACTATTTGTCCGCTATCGGCAGCAGGTGTTGCGGCAGTATCTTTTTTATCTTCTTCCTTGGTCTTTTTATCGCTTTTGTTGCTGAGTGGCTGGCTGAGTTTAGAGCCATCGCGGTAAAGTGCGCAGGCTTTAAGGCCAAGCTGCCAGCTGAGGTAGTAGCAATCCTTAATTTCATCAACTGCGGCTTCGTTAGGCAGGTTAATGGTTTTGGATATTGCACCGCTTATGAATGGTTGCACGGCAGCCATCATGCGGATGTGGCCGTGAGCATGTATGTAGCGCTCGCCTTTCTTACCGCACTTGTTGGCGCAGTCGAATACTGAAAGGTGTTCGTTTTTAAGGAATGGTGCGCCTTCTACGGTCATGGTTCCACAAGCGTAGTCGTTGGCGGCGTCTATTTCTTCATCGCTGAAGCCAAGCTCATGCAGCAGGCTGAAATCAGGTGCATAATACTGCTCAGGAGTGAAGCCAATGCGCTGCAGGCAGCTCTCGCCGAGGGTATAAACATTGAACACAAATCCTGCTTCGAATGCACCGGCAACGGCAGTATCGAGTTTCTTTATTTCTTCTGCAATAAACCCTTTCTCGCTGAGGCTCTGGTGATTGATGTAAGGAGCACCGGCGAATGTGCCATGACCTTTTGCATATTTTACAATGGTATCAATTTCATCGGCCTTGTAGCCCAGTTTCTTTAATGCTGCTGGTATAGACTGGTTAATGATTTTGAAATAACCACCACCAGAAAGCTTTTTGAATTTCACGAGTGCGAAATCAGGCTCTACACCGGTAGTATCGCAATCCATAACGAGACCAATGGTGCCTGTAGGTGCTATAACGGTAGCCTGTGCATTGCGGTAGCCATATTGCTCGCCCATTTGCACTGCGTCGTCCCAGGCGCGGGTAGCAGCTTTAAGCAGGTAATCAGGGCAATACTTAGCGTTGATGCCAACTGGCTTTATTTCAATGCCTTCGTAAGCGTCGCTTGCATCGTAAGCAGCTGCACGGTGGTTGCGCATTACACGCATCATGTGTTCCTTGTTTTCTGCAAAGCGTGGGAACGCACCGAGGCAACGCGCCATTTCGGCTGATGTTTTATAAGCAACTCCATTCATGATGGCGGAGATGGCACCAGCTATTGCACGGCTTTCTTCGCTGTCGTAAGCAATACCGCTTACCATGAGCATAGAACCGAGGTTGGCAAAGCCAAGACCCAGTGTGCGGTAGTCGTAGCTCAGTTGGGCCACTTCAGGTGAAGGGAACTGCGCCATGAGCACAGATATTTCCAGTACTACGGTCCACAAGCGGGTCATGTATTCAAAACCGGGCACATCGAAGGTGCTGGTTTCTTCGTTGAAGAAGCGACGGAGGTTGAGGGATGCGAGGTTACATGCTGTGTTATCGAGGAACATGTACTCTGAGCATGGGTTTGAAGCCCTGATGCGGCCACCTTCGGGGCAGGTATGCCACTCATTAATTGTGGTATCATACTGTGTACCCGGGTCAGCACAACGCCATGCAGCGTAAGATATTTTTTCCCATAACTCGCGGGCTGGTATGGTTCTCATAGCCTTACCGGTGCTGCGTGCTGTCATTTCCCAATCGCCATTATTATCCAGCGTTTTGAAGAAAGAGTTAGGTATGCGCAGTGAGTTATTAGAGTTTTGTCCGGAAACGGTTTTGTAGGCTTCACCTTCGTAGTCTGATGGGTAACCGGCAGCAATAAGCGCCGCTACTTTCTTTTCTTCTTCTACCTTCCAGTCTATGAAGTTCACAACTTCAGGGTGGTCGAGGTCAAGACAAACCATTTTGGCTGCCCTGCGGGTAGTACCGCCGCTCTTGATAGCACCGGCAGCACGATCGCCTATTTTAAGGAAGCTCATGAGGCCGCTGGAAGTGCCGCCACCGCTGAGTTTTTCGCCTTCAGCACGGATGTTGGAATAGTTGGTACCAACGCCGGAGCCGTATTTGAAGATACGTGCTTCGCGCACCCAAAGGTCCATGATACCGCCTTCGTTCACCAGGTCGTCATCTACACTGAGTATGAAGCAGGCGTGTGGCTGAGGACGCTCGTAGGCATTCGTAGAGCGCTCGAGGCGGTTGGTAGTAGGGTCCACATAGTAGTGGCCCTGTGGCTTGCCCGCTATGCCGTATGTATTGTAGAGACCAGTATTGAACCATTGTGGCGAGTTAGGCGCACAACTTTGCTGGAGTATGCTGTATATTAACTCATCGTAAAAAACCTGAGCGTCGTCAGCTGAAGCGAAGTAACCATATTTCTCGCCCCATACGCGCCAGCAGTCAGCCAGGCGGTGAGCTACCTGTTTTACCGATGTTTCGTGTGTGGTTGTTCCATCAGGCTGAGGTACGCCGGCTTTGCGGAAGTACTTCTGGGCCAGGATATCAGTGGCTATCTGAGACCAGTGTGCAGGTACCTCCACATTGGTCATCTCAAATACTTTTTCTCCGTTAGGATTCCGGATTACCGAAGTACGGTAGTCATATTCGAACATATCGAATGCGCTTACGCCGTCACGCGTATAATGCCTTTGGAAGGAAAGCCCCTTAGTAGTAGAATTGGTTGTCATGCACTGATTTTTTTGATGGTTTTAAAACTTGTTTTTTTGGGGTATTTCTCTTTTGTGGGACAGCTAAATTATCGAAAACGACCGCTGCTACCTAAGAAAGAAATTAACTTTCTGTGGATAACTTAGCTACATCAAGCGGGTAAAGGGTATTAAGATAATTTGCATACAAAAACAAAAGTTATCTCCATTCTATCCACACAAGTTAAACAATTTGTTGCTTTTGACCAAAAAAAACAAGTGCTAACGGAGGTAAAAATGGGCGACTTCTGCAATTTTAGCAGGTGATTGAATTAAAAAATAGCGTTTTATACATGCAATTATTTTGCCAACAATAGGCAAAAGGCTGGTTAAAGCCCCGCCAGACACACCGGTGGCCCTGTACTGAGAAAATTCACTTTACTTAAGGGCACCTCTAAAAACTAAAAGGACATAAAAAGT
>CAILMA010000651.1 GCA_903835145.1 uncultured Bacteroidota bacterium | reverse complement strand
GGGTCACGAAGAGGTAAAGGCTCTGGAGGAGATGATAAGGGAGCATTTCGGAGCACAGGTAGAAATGTTTGTGCATACCGATGGTTGTATTCCAATATCCTGCGCTATTTGTGTAAAACCGGATTGCGAAGTACGCACAACCGATTTTACACGAAAAATAGCGTGGGATGTAAAAAATCTGTCTTCGAATGCGAAGCACAGACTTACTCAATAATCTAATAGTGTGTAATACTCGGCTTGCACCAAAGAGGCAATTGTATAGGTTGCAATATATGTTTTGATACGTGGCCGCGCTGGCGGCTTTCGTGCAGCTACGGTAAATGCACACTTATTGATGGGGTAGAGAAGAAATGTAGCTGGCAGCCAGTAAAATCAAACGATGATCTGGAATCAATCTGGCAGACACCAGCGGCTCGCCGGTAAAAATCATTCAGATTATAGGCTCATTTGATCGTTGAAAACCATCACAAAGTTTCTAAGGTGATTGCTAACATTTTGTTTATCAGTTCATTTTGAAATAAAGCCCATTGTTTTACCTTTACGGCTTCTAAAAACACCCCTGATGAAAAAAACCTTATTTGTCCTGCTCAGCATATTCATTGCTGGCACCTCGCTATTAGCCCAAAATGTAAATATTGAAAAAAGTGTAGCGTTCGACGAGCCGGAATATGGCTGGAACAAGCTCCTACAGTTAAAAAACGGCAATACATTTTACTTCCATGCTTCAAAAAAGGACGGCATAGAAGTAACGGTGTACAATTCTCAACGGAAACAAATTGCATCAAAATCTATAGAGAGTAAACTGTGGGACGACAGCAAGATGCGGCTATCGAAGATTTGTGGCCTATACGAAATAAATGGTGAGCCAGTAATATTCCTGATGCAGGGCGATGGAAGGGTGCCAACATTATACCGGATGCGCCTCAATGGCGCTAATGCTGCAGTTGTAAAAGAAGACGAACTTGGATCTTTGCCAAAAGTGAACCTATTTGCAGGATATGCTGAAAAATTCGGCCATGTTGAAGACGGCAACATCATCGTTGAAAAAGACCCTCAGTCCGATTGTTACGCAGTCATTTATTTCAACAGCTTTGCACATGAAAGCAATGAACGCATAAAAGTTATACACTACGATGGTACCCATAAAGCCATTAGCACAGCTTTTTACGAGTCGCCTAATGGCGCATTCAAATACCTGTCTTACATTGGTTCAGTTGTTGATGGCAACAAGAGGGTTTATGTGGCAACTTACGGCCATAATGGTAAGTCTGATGACGAACTTTCGAGAGTTATTGTTTCTAAGCTCAACGCCGGCGAAACCAGTTTTACCCATAAATTGCTGGACTTTTCCGAGGACTTTAAAGAAACTAAGTCTGTAATGTCGTTCGATCGTAAAAACAACCGGATTCAGTTAATGACCCTTTCTCTTACCAAAAAGAAAGGCGGTTTCGGTGGAAAAGTTACCAGCTACTACCTCTCGCTTATTTCTTACCTTGACCCTGAGTCGCTCGCTCTTTACGCTGTAAAGCCACTGGTAGGTCAGTTGGTGAATGAATATGGCGTGAAGAATATTGACAAAGACTACGAATATTCGGGCGTGCCACAACAAATGGTAATTAATAAAGACAATACAACTACCGTTTTAAGTGAATCTATGCGGACCGAAACTACCTACCATAACGGCGTTGCTGTATCACAAAAAACATTCCTTGGGTCAATTGGTATTTCTGAGCTTAACGATACTGGCGCCGAAATAAGGGGTTATGCCATAAGCAAGAAGCAACAAGCTGAAGGCGAGTTTCCTCAATTGTATATTTCTGAAAGAAGCAAGGGTGTGTTTACATATCCGCACACTCATAGTTTTACTTCTATGAACACAAATCAATTCATGAGCTTCGACTATGTAAATGCGCCAAACGGCCGCTATGTAATATTTAACGACCTTCCGGGCAATTTCGAAAAGACTGAAGAACAAGCAAAACGCAAAACAGTCGCTTACGTTTCAGCCACTAATACCGTATGTTACAAACTGAACAATGGCACCATGGATAAGTTTTATCTTTTTGGCAATCCTGACGAAAAAGGTAACTCTACATTCAGCTACATACAGTCATCAGACTACAATACTGACGTGAACACCTATGCCACAATGATTGTGGAAAAAGACGGCAGGGATAAGCAAGCCAAAATAGCCTGGATCACGTTCAAGTAAACATTATGGTGTTTTGTATCGGCAGGTCCGCGAACTCTTGTTTGTGGTCGTTCGTTGCTGTTGTCGCTTCCGATTAACAAAAAATGTAAAATATCACTCCAAATTGGTAAACGCTTGGTTGGGCGGTAGAAAATTCCTTATTTTACGTCAATTCTACCTTGATTTTAATGAGTAAGAAACCACAACAAAAACCGGTAAAACCTGCAACTGCAACTGCCTCTGGCGCTGTTGCGAATAAACCAATTGAAAGCAAAGCTGAAAAGACGGGCGGCGGTATGTCGCTCGTTAAAAAGCTTTGCATCATTCTGGCGGTTTTTACTTTCGCACTGTATGCCAATAGTATGCTTAACGGCTATGTGCTGGATGACGTAATCATGGTGCGCGACAATACCATTGTTGCCAAAGGCATAAAGGGTATTGGAGAGCTGCTGAGCACACCCCACATGCGCGGATACCTTATAATTCCGAATGACACTTACAGGCCATTGTCGCTGGTAATGTTCGCTATTGAGACGCAGTTTTTCGGACAATCACCTGCTGTAAATCACTTTGTAAACATCCTGGTTTTTATTGGTTGTGTGCTATTGTTGTTTACGTTCATCAACCGCTTTTTCGACAACGAAAAACCCATTGCAGCCTTTATCGGAGCTTTGTTCTTTGCCATACACCCGGTTCATACCGAAGTCGTAGCCAATATCAAGAGCCGCGATGAATTGCTTTGTTTCTTATTTGCCTTTTGGGCGCTTATTGTATTTATGAAATACATGAAGGAAGGCAAAATGATGCAGTTGATTTCGGGTTCAGCGCTCGTGTTCTTATCCATCATATCAAAAGAGAATACGATTACTTTTTTGGGTGTAGTTCCGTTGCTGTTTTTTGTTTACAAAAACAACGACAGGAAGCGTGCAATTGCCGTTACCATTGGCACTGCTGTTAGTATTATAGCTTTTATTGCTATAAGAAGCGCGGTATTGAGCGCCTACGATGCCAATACCACCACAGATATAGAGTTTATAGACAATGCCCTTGTGCATGCACCAAACTTTGCATCGAGAATTGCAACAGCAGTATACATATCCGGTCAGTATATAAAACTGCTTTT
>CAILMA010000650.1 GCA_903835145.1 uncultured Bacteroidota bacterium | reverse complement strand
TTTTTTCAGCTAATTTAAGTAGAAAAAATATTATATGAACAGAAAAAAGTGGATTTTTTACCGTTGGTGAACAATTTCGACCGTTCGTGAAGTTTAATTGGTATATGGAGGTGTTGTAACGTACTTTGCAGTAGTATAATTTGCATTCGGTATTTTTTAGGCAATGATTGAAATAGTATTTTCTTTAGATAGAATTATATAACTTTTGGTTAAAGAATGAAAATAAGCTGTTTACGCAGTAGTTTTTAATGTTGAACGTAAAAAAGACTATTTTTTGTTAACAAACAGTAAACAGAGTGTAAAAAAAATAAAAAACTTTTAAAAAAATTTGTTTTTCAAATGTTAATACTTACTTTTATGGTATAAAAATATATGCACCACAGATAACAGTCAAATATTCACTATTAGTCACCTTGAAAATATACTCAAAATGAACATCAGGACAGATCAATTTCAACGTCATAAGCAGTAGGAGCAAAATAAAAACCTTCTCTCATTATTAACACTCTTAAAATTTATACTATGACTTCTTCAACTCAACTCAAAAAGAAATTATTAAGCATGACTTTGGTTTTCATGGTCATGCTTGGTGCCACAGTTGCGAAAGCGCAGCTCACGGGCACTAAAAACATCCCTGGCGACTATGCCACGCTTAGCGCTGCCATAGACGCATTGAATACAAACGGGGTCGGAACAGGAGGTGTGACACTTAATGTTGTCTCGGGAAATGCTCAAACTGCACCCACGGCCACCAGTTCAGGCTCAGTGTCCGGTGCTGTTGGTGCTGGTTATGTAATTAATATAACCTCAAATGCGCCAACAGCAGCGAATCCCGTACTTATTAAGGGTAATGGCAATACGGTAACCGCATCGACTTTGTCTACTGCATCAAACTACAACGATGCGATTTTTACTATAGCCGGTACAAGTTATGTGACCATCACCAACTTTATAATGAATGATAATGCATCAAACAATACTACGGCAGCATCAAACAATAAAACTGAAATTGGTGTTGCAATAGTCAGAGGAAACTCAACGACACTGGGGTCTCAGTTTTGTACGGTAAGCAACTGTACTATTACACTCGGGCAGGGTACTGCCTACACCAACACTGTCGGTATTTATGTCAACTCAAGCAATAGTTACAATGTTGCTTACACAACTGCAACTGCTGCAACTTCTTCAGCTGGGTCTAATAGTTACAATTCTTTTTATTCTAATACTATTTCCGGAGTTACTTCCGGTATAGCCTTGATAGGCACTGCCGCTTTCAACGACGTAGGCAATACCATTGGTGCAGCCGCTCAGGGCAATACCATTACGCTTACACCACGCACTGTAAACATGACCATGACTACTGCCTTTGCAAATTATGTGAAGACGCGGCAGGACGGCATTTTTGCTATTAACAACAACTCTTTTGAAATCAATTACAATACAATCTCCATGGTATCTGGCGGCGGTAGCAATACCCCAGATAATGGTATATTTCTAAGCACCTCAGCTTCTGGAACTTATACCAATACTGTACTCAATAATACCATTGCAATGGCAACCGGTACAAATGCAATTGCAATTGTAGGGATCAATAACGGGTCGGGCAACACAAGTGCTACACTGAAATGCAACAATAACACCATTCACGATACGACAACAACAGGTACAAACATTGGCGTTGAAAACCTAACCGCTCAATTGACAGCCGATCTGAACTACAACAATGTAACTTTGAAAAACACCACTGGCGTAGCTGATGGTGTTTTTGATATTTTAGCCAATACAACCCTGAACATGAATAACAACACGGTTGTTATTACTACAACAACCGGCCAGGGCATAGGAGTAGCACATCAAACAAGTGCGCTCACTTCTTTTAGCATTGACAACAACAACGTAACACTTTCTACTGGAGCGGTGGCTACAAACATCTTCGCACTCGAGAATACCGGTGCTGCTACAACCGGAGACATGAGTAACAATACTGTTTCTGTAACCACGTCTGCAACTGCAACCTCTGTTCCGGTTTACAACTCCGGTAACGTTACCACACTCACGATGTCTTTTAACACAGTTACTTGCAACAATAGCTCTACCGGCTCTACGACCGTATTGCGTAATGATGGTCCTTCTTCGGGTTCTGTAACTATTGGCAACAACACGGTGAATGCAAACAGCAGTTCATCGGGTGCGGTTTGGGGCATTTATAGCTCTGGCTTGGATTCCTTGCTGAAAATTTACAGTAACACAATTACCTGCGCTGGTGGAAGCGGCCAGGTTATAGGACTATATAACAGTGCCGCTACCATGCAGCCAACACTGAGGATATCTTATAATACTGTTGATGTTTCGACTACCGGTGCTACAACCACCAATGCTTACTTCATATATAATATCCCTACTAACCCCGATCACGCTGGTATTTCTGACAGTATCTCTTATAACGTCGTGAAATCAACAAGTGGACTAAGCAATACTACTGGTAATGTTTATATGGTGTTGGAGGGTTATATGAATCCTCTTGACTACATTATCGGCAATCGCACTTCTGGCACTATCACCAAGTCTGGTTCTGGTAGTACCGCGGTTTATGGTATTATTGATCAGGGGGCAACCGCGCTCTCCAGCTATAATACCACCTATATTTCTAATAACAACATCAGCAACGTGCACGTTGGCACTGCCGATCCTTTTATTGGCATCAGTTGCGCTATCGGAAGCGGTCAGGCAATGGTTTTTAACCGCGACACAGTAAGCGGAATCGTTGGCGGCTCAGGCGCATGCCAGGGTTTGGTGTTCGATTATTGCGCTGCAGGTACACAGGTTACGAATTGCTACATCAGCGGTAATTCTGGTACAGGAAACGTAGCAGGTATAAGCAATGAAATTGCAATTGGAACTGCTTCTACAGCCGCAATTGGCTGTATTATACAAGGCAATAAAATTACTGGCCTTTCAAGTTCTGGTGCTTCAGCACAGGTATACGGGATACTGGAAAATTCAACAGCTTCAAACAATGTCTATTCTATCATCAGCGATACAATAACAAGTTTGTCCGTTTCCGGCAATACAGCACCGGTAATATATGGTATTTATCAGGCCAATGCGCTTACGGCAAGCACCTATCAAAATTTGATTCATGATTTGACTACCACCACCACTACCGGTAATGCAACGGTGACGGGGTATTACTCAGCATCAGGCACAACGGTAAATTTGTACAAAAACAATTTTTACAACTTGTCGGCAGGCACTTCAGCTGGCGCCACTACACAGGTTGTAGGGGTTAATCTCGCTTCAGCTGCGACGACTTACAATGTGTACAACAACTTTATTACCGCCCTTTCAGCATCAAGTTCAGCTAATCCAAATTCAATTATTGGTCTCTATGCTCAGGCTAATGGTAGTACATTCAATACTTACTTCAATACAATCGGTATTGGCGTTGGTGGTTCGGCTATCACAAGCAGTGCGACTAATTTTGGCGCTACCGGCATTCTATTTCCGAACATGACTTCAACAGTTATGACACTTAATAATAACATCGTTTACATGAATGTTACGCCAAAGGGCACAGGCATCAGTGCTGCATTGCAACGCAACTTTGCTGCAACAGCCGGCACACCGCCATCTTCAACTTATTTTTTAGCAAATAACAATATCTATTATTCTAACTCCGGCACTGTAAACTTCCTTTACGTTGACGACGTAACAGGTGGCGCAGGCACTGCGAAGAACGGTTTTGCTGTTAGCGGTCTTACCGCCAGTGCTCCCAACAACATTGCTAATGACGGCAATTTTAACATTTGCTCAGGTCTGTACCAAACGTTTATGGGTAGCGGTCGCGAAGCCAATACCTATTCCGAAAACAACCTTTCAGCAGGTAGCGTAACTGGTACTTATGCACCATCAGGGTCTTCCTACGCTTATGGCTCTGGTGTTGCTATTGCAACTCCATCTATAACCGACGACTTTTCTGGTACCTCTCGTACTGTGCCACCAAGCATGGGGGCATTGCAGTTCTCCGGCTCTGCTGGTACATTGCCTCCTGTTATCAATTTTACGCCACTTACCTCCGTTAGCTATTGCTTATCCGTAGCTCCGGTGTTATCAGCTACCATTACAAGCGCGACTGGTGTAAATACAACTACAGGCACTAAGCCAAGACTTTACTATAAGGGCAGCAGCGATGCCGATGCGTATGGCGGAACGAACAACAGTTCGTTTAATGGCTGGAAATACGTAGAGGCCAACAACACTACTTCGCCGTTTACTTTCACCATTGATTATTCCTTGCTTAATCATACTGCTGCTGCGGGTACTACAATTAGCTACTTTGTGATAGCACAAGACGTGAACAGTACACCAAGAGTAGGGTATAGTCAGGTTGCTTTCGCGTCCGGTTACTGTCCTTCAAGCGTGGCTATAGCTTCAGGCGCATCGCCAACAGGCTCTGCTCCGACTGTTAATAGTTATGCGATAAACTCAGTTCCGTCATTCACCACTACTGTTACACCATCCTATTTCTGTGGTACTGGCAATCCGGCCCTGCTGACAGTGAGCCCATCGCCATATGATTTGCAAATACAGTGGTTACAAGATGATGGCAGCGGTACTTTCGCCAACATTACGGGCGCAACTACCAACGCTTACGGTGCTACACCTCCTGCACCGCCTTCCATCTCTACACCATCAGCAACCGATAACTACGAAGCAAAACTTTCTTGCAACGGGTCAGTAGTTGCGACGTCGTCATCAGCAGCAGTTACTGATTACTCGCCACAGGTTACTTCTACCACTCCTGGTTCACGTTGTGGCACAGGTTCAGTGGCACTCTCTGCCACCGGGTCAACTGGCAGCGTATTGGAGTGGTATGCAGCTGCGTCAGGCGGCTATCCAATTGGTACAGGTACTACATTTAACACACCATCCATTTCTGCAACCACTACCTATTATGTTGCAGATTCATTTGGTACTTACGGTAATCCACAAACAGTAGGCCAAACAGCCATCAGTGGACCAACACTTTTCGCGCCTTCTGCTGGTTCAGGTACTGGTATCAACTTCACGGTAAATAACACATGCACTATTCAATCTGTTAATATTTATCCATATTACTCAGGTTCAGGAGCTGCATATGCATTTACTATTTCGGTTTACTCTGGTGCTACAGTAGTAGCATCCTATTCAGGAATGGTAGCCGGTGCTGCCGGTGGTGGTACTGCTCAGACTGTCCCTGTTAACTTCTTCTTGCTGCCTGGTAATTACCAGATGGCATTTAGTTCCCTCGGTGCAAATGCGGCCTTCCAGTACGGAAGCTCAACAAATGCATTCCCTTACGCAGCTAACTTCAATACAATCACGCTTACATCTACTACTTTTAACCCTTACTATTTCTTCTTCTACAACTGGCAGGTGGTTGCAGGTTGCCCAAGTGCACGCACAGCAGTTACTGCTACTGTAAATGCTTTACCAGATGCTGGTACTATCTCTGGTACACCAAACCCTGATTGTACAGGTACTTCACTTTCTATCGATGAAACCGGCACACCGTCAGGTTTGGGTACGATGACTTCCTATACATGGACCGGCCCAAACAGCTTTACAACTTCAGCTTCAGCAAGTTCTGTTTCTTCTGCTGTATTTACGCCTACTACTACTGCAGCAAGCGGCATTTACAGTCTCACAGTTACATACCCTGGCACCGGTTGCACCAGTAATCCTGCTGTAACTTCGTACATTGAAGTAGATGCGACTGGTACACCAACAGTAACAGGAACAACCAATGCCTGCGTAGGTGCTACAAGCTCACTTTCTGTAACGCCAACAGGTGGCACCTGGACAAGTTCAAATACGGGAAAAGCAACGGTTGATGAAACAACAGGTATAGTTACAGGTGTTTCGGCAGGTAGTGTAAACATCAGTTACACAACACCATGTGGAAGTCTTACTGTTACATCATTTACTGTTAACACTACACCTGCAGCTATCACAGGTTCATCAAGCATGTGTACTTCTGCTTCTACAACACTTTCTAACTCAGTGGGTAGCGGCACATGGACCAGCGGCACTACAAGCGTGGCCACCGTTGTATCATCTACAGGCGTTGTACATAGTACAGCTACCACTGGTGTCACTATTATTACTTATACCATAGGCAGTTGCTTCGTTACATTTACTGAAAATGTAGGTAGTGCGAGCCCCGGTGCTATTAGTCCGTCATCACCAACTGGTTGTGTAGGACAAACCACAGCGCTTACTAATTCTACAGGCGGTGGTGTATGGACCAGTTCCAGCACATCCGTTGCCACAGTAAACTCTTCTACAGGAGTTGTTTCTGGCGTATCTGCCGGAACATCAAATATTTCCTACAGCACAGGTTGCGGCTCGGTTGGTGCAACTATTACCATAAGCGGAACAACAGCAGTAGCCACCAACAACGGGCCTATTTGTTCCTCAAGCACGCTTAACCTTACTGGTACCGTTGGTACTTCAGGAACTTATGCCTGGACCGGACCTAATGGATTTACTTCTACAAGCCAATCTCCTTCTATTGCTTCATCTTACTCAGCAAGATCAGGTACATACTCCTTCTCTGTTACAGTAAGTGGTTGTACAACTGCAGCTCAGACCTATGCAGTCATTGATTCGTTACCAAGCCCAGCCGCCGTTTCCAGCCCGTCAACTATATGCACAGGTGGCGCTTCAAGGCTCACGGGTAGTGTTAGTAATCCAACTGCTCAATCTATAATTGCTATTCCTTATTCATTGACCAGCTTTACCCCTACAGCTACCCTTACAAGTGCATCTTCATGGTCTGCTGATAACGATGATGGAGCAATCAATGTCTCACTGCCATTTACCTTTAACTTCTACGGCACCGGGTATTCTTCAGTTAATATCTCTGCAAATGGCTACATCAATTTCGGAAGTACAATTACAAGTGGCGACTATACTGCAGTCACATTACCTTCTTCCGCATCTGGTGTGCCACGCAACATGATATCCCTTTTCTGGCATGATATGAAGGTATCAAGTGGCTCCATAACTTACGGCACAACTGGTTTTGCACCAAGCCGCAAGTTCATCATCAGCTATAACGCTATACCTGATGGTTCGTCATCACAAACCAACTCAGGACAGATTATCCTTAGCGAAACTTCTGGCAATATTGACCTTATGGTTTCTAAAACGTCAAATGCTTACAACATGGTTTGTGGTATACAGAACAGTACAGGCACATCGGCACTTACTGCGCCTGGCGAAAACAACGCTGCATATTCAGTAACAACTGCTGGTCAGGGCTGGCGCATAGAAACTCCGG
>CAILMA010000649.1 GCA_903835145.1 uncultured Bacteroidota bacterium | reverse complement strand
TTTTGCTGACGCTTGAAAAAAAGATAAAACCGTAGGGAAAATCCGAAGCCAAATTAACGGTTTACCTGGCCTCACAAGATTAGCGACTTGTAAGCCCTATGTTGCATATAGAAAGTGAATAAGTCAAAAAATAAAAATAAGGTGAGATGTTAACTCCAATTCTTAAAAAAAATGACAGGCAAGCTAACTTGCTGATCTGGATTGTATCCTGTGTAGTATTTGTGGCTGTTGCATTCCTTACGAACTTCAAGCCCCTGAAAGACTTAAACCTTGGCTTTAACGTTCATATTCTTGCGCTTGTAAATGCCGTCATCAATGGTACGGTTTCTGTGTTGCTTGTCTGGGCCTTAATTGCAGTTAAGAACAAGAAATTTGAGCTGCACAAAAACATAATGTTACTTGCTATATCGCTTTCATCATTGTTTCTTGTGTCCTATATTGGTCACCACCTGCTCTCCGGAGAAACCAAGTATGGTGGCGCACATGATGGGAAGTTTTATTTCTACCTGTTCATTTTAATAACACATATTGCACTCGCAACTATCATACTCCCTTTCATCCTATACACTGCATACCGGTCACTCACCGGGGAGTATGAGAAGCATAAGAAATTGGCAAAATACACATGGCCGCTGTGGCTCTATGTGAGTGTAACCGGTGTTCTGGTTTACTGGCTCATATCACCCTATTACATGCCCCAGCTTTAAGGGTTAACCTCAGGAGTAAAACGAAAATCGATGAAAAAAATATTATTGACTGCTGTACTGTTTTTAGCCACCATTCCTGCTATGCACGGGCAAGGTTGCAGCGTATGTACCAAAACTGCTCAGGGCCTTGATAATAAGAGCGCAAACGGCCTTAATGCCGGCATTATCTACCTTGCATTCCTTCCGTTGGGTATCATGGGCACACTCGGCTATCTCTGGTGGAAAGGCAACCGAAAGAACTAAAACTTGGATGCATTAGTAAAATCTGAAAAAAATCTTTACATTAGCTTTAAATTCAGGTTTTATGATCAGGAACAATTACATACTGGCTGCGGCTGTATCATTCATATTGCTTTGTTCCTGCAACGGGCACGTGCTGAAAGGCGAAGGCCCTAAAACAACTACCAATTTTCAGGTTGGTAACTTCCAGTCTCTCGACATCGCTGTTTCAGTAAAAGCAATTATCAATGTCGTTGCAGGGGCTTCCCCAAAGGTGGAGGTTAGTGGGTACGAGAACCTGATAAAACACATCACAACCAAACTCGAAAACAACAAGCTCGAAATAAACTCAGATCTCGGCGACAGCTGGATTCTGGGTAATGATAAGACCACAGTCCTAAATATTACCGTGGCATCGCTTGACGAGTTGAGCCTCGATGGTGCTACAAATGCTGAGATTCATGGTTCGTTAACGGAAAAGGAATTTAAACTGGATATATCAGGGCAGGGGAAAATTAAAATTGACAGCCTGAACGTAAATGATTTTTCGACTGTTGTTTCAGGAGCCGGCGATATAGAAATAAATGGCGGCAGGGTTAAAACCTCTAACTATCAGGTGAGCGGTGCCGGAAAAATAAAGGCATTCCCACTCCAAAGCAATGAGGTTGTAACAACAATCTCAGGCGCCGGCAAAGCTGAATTTACGGCATTGGACAAGCTCACTGTAGATATTAATGGAGCTGCCAAGGTGCAATATAAAGGGCATCCCACCCTATCGCAAAATGTATCAGGTGCCGGTACAATCACCAACGTAAACTAATACCAACCCATTTCACTAACCGAAATTCAAGTTATGTTGAACAAACATTGGCTCACAGTTCTTTTTGTATTGATAGTTACACCCATGGTTGCCAATTTCGCCCATGCTCAGCAGGCCACAGACCCGCTTGAGCATGTGTGGTACAACGAAGAGCAAACTGCTAAAATTCAGGTCTATAAAGGCGCAGATAATAAGTTTTACGGCAAAATAATATGGCTGAAAATCCCACTTAAGGATGGTAAACCTAAGGTTGACATCAACAACCCAAATGAAGCGCGCAGGAACGACCCTATAATAGGCCTGCTGCTGCTTAAGGGGTTTAAGAAGGCATCTGGCAACACCTACGAAGACGGGACTATTTATGACCCTAAGAATGGCAAAACCTACAGTTGCAAAATTACCCGCAAAGACAACAAACTCGATGTAAGAGGCTTCGTTGGTTTTTCGATGTTCGGAAGAACAACCTACTGGACCTTGGCGGAGTAAAAAAATGTAATTTTGTAAAGTATGGCATTGGCAAGTTTTCGAAAGAAGACTTGCTTTTTTTGTGTCTTTCCCCGGCTACCACACCTACATCAAAACCCAAAGCCCTGTAGATGATAGATCAACGGAATTTCCCGCATTATCGCATTTCAGCCAGCTTATGTTCAAACCTCAACTGTAACCTGCGAATATGAATATAGACCTCTCTACAGCAGAGGCAGCGCACCACTAAAATCAAAAAGGGCTGCCACAAATCTGCAGCAGCCCCTTCAAACATTTTTTATCAATTATTCTTCTTCACCCGGGCCGCTCTTTTGGCTGAGCAGTTCTCTCAGATTAGGCTCAAGAGATTTCATCTTGGTAATGACTTCTTTAGCATAAGACGAGTCACCGGAGTAATACGCAGTTTGTGCAAGCGACTGCATAACCTGGAACTGTTGTTTAACATCAAATCCCATTGCCTCTTTAGACTTGCCAAGCGAACCAACCCATTTCAAATCATCTTCAGAATTCTGAACAATCTGGCGGGTAAGGTTACGGCCTTTTTCTATTGCACCAGCCTGATAGTATGCTGCTGCTATGAAGTAAGCAGTATAGTCGTAGTAGTATGACTGTCTTGTAATACCCGTCATCACCCTATCAAGCAGTTTGATTGCTTTATCCTTCTTACCTTCTGCACTAAGTACATTGGCAATAGAAGAAGCGTCCATACGTAAGGTTACAAATTCGTGCCTGTTTGGCTCATCGAAGTACACATCTGTACGCTCGCCACCACCCCATTTGTAATGCATAAACAGATCATAGCTTTTTTCTGTATTCACAGTACCGAGGATCTGCTGCCTGATTTTGATGGAATCATTGTATTTATAAGGCAACAACCGGTAAACAGTACCCTCCAAGCGAAGGAAGTCTCCAGTGCCACCATAATCACCGGAACGCAAGCCTGCATCAAAATACAACGGACGAGTCCAACCTTCTTTCGCAACGGCAGCTATGATATTGAGAATCGCAAGGTCGCTCTTATAAGCAGTCTCCTTAGGATAAACGAATTTCATCTCAGTGATAATGTGGTTGGTATCGGCTGCAGGCACAAGGCCCTTTGCCACC
>CAILMA010000648.1 GCA_903835145.1 uncultured Bacteroidota bacterium | reverse complement strand
GAAAAGAATAAGAAAATAAATAAGAGTAGAAGTCTATTCATGCAGTATTACAACCTTTGATGATCACCCGGCCGTGTAAAAACAGGCATTTGGTGGCAACGAAACTATTCAAAAAAGTTGGTAATAATAACTATCAGCACATTTTAAAGACTGTTTAAATTGCAGGATAATGTCGAAAAAACGTGCGAGTATTATTGTAAATCAGGACGAAGCGGCGCAGATAAACTTATAATAAGTATGTTATATTACTCATTTATTACGGTAATGCTGAAAATCTTAAGTAAGTTTGCCGTTATTTTTCAAAAAAACATACTGTAGGTGGATTATCCTAAAGGGCATTTAATAGCAATTGGTGGGGCTGAAGACAAGGGTACGGACCTTGAAAAAGGAATAGTTCAGCGTAACAGGCTCAATTTTTTTGAACTTGGAATTCTTAAGAACATCGTTAGTCTGATTCATCACCCCCAGCCACATGTTGAAGTCATAACAACAGCCTCCACTATACCAGATGAGGTGGCTGAGAACTACAAAGATGCATTCAGTAAACTGGGTTGTAACAATGTTGGTCATTTGCGGATTAGAAACCGGGAAGATGCTTCTAACCCTGAATACCTGGAGCGCCTGAAGGCTTGCAACTGTATCATGTTCTCAGGCGGCAACCAGCTTAGGTTGTCTTCTATATTTGGAGGTACTAAGTTTCTGGAGGTTTTAAAAGACCGTTACCAGAACGAAGATTTCCCGATAGGGGGTACCAGTGCCGGCGCTATGGCAATGAGCAATACCATGATTTATGAAGGAAGTGCTGCTTTGGCTCACCTTAAGGGTGAAGTAAAAATCACGACAGGACTTGGTTTTTTGCAGGATGTTATCATTGATACGCATTTTGATAAGAGGGGACGATTCAACAGGCTGGCGCAGGCTGTAGCCGCCCAGCCGGGTGCAATAGGTATCGGATTGGGTGAGGATACCGGTGTTGTGGTGTCAGAAGGTCATAGCCTTCAGGCTATAGGCTCAGGTAGTGTGGTAATAATAGACGGACGCAATATTGAATACAATAATATAGCTGATATCAAGTTTGGCGCACCTATTTCTGTCGAGAACATTATAGTTCATATCATGTCGAAAGGCGACATATATAACTTGAAAACAAGGCAGTATGAAGGCAGTGAAATTGTAATAAGCGACGAAGATTAATGAGCCTTTAACGGCTAAAAGGCAGGTTTATTGCCCTGTCAACACAAAATATTTCAACATATATTAGGTTGGCGACAAGCATAGAATTGTAATATTAACAACATTTTTAAATTTCAGGGCAATTTTTTTTGGTCTCAATTTCCAGAATGTGTATCTTGCGTTGATAATTCTACTACAATGAGGAAAATTATATTTGGTTTTATAGGTTTTTTTGCAGTTTGTTTTACAAATCTGGCCCTCGGTCAGGGGTTTACAGTGCAGTCAGATACCGTTTGGATTACTAACCCAAGTGGAAGTTATTTTGACAAAATAACGAACACAACATCATCAAACATAGTATTGAAGTGGAACGTTATTGCAAGCAATTTTCCTCCCGACTGGTTGTATCAGATTGGTTCTAATGTTGGCTTGGGCGTATGCGATAACCACGGGTGTTATGCAAACATTATCGGAGATACTTCTATATGGAATGGCTATACATCTAACGGAAGTACCTTTATTACTAATGACTATGCTCCTGGAGTTTTGAGTGACTTTCATATTGTTTTGAGCCCAACTTCTACCTCGTCATCAGGTACTTACTACCTTGCTATCAACATTCAGGAAGATGTTGCACCGTCAAGTGCAAGGAAAATGGTCTTTATCGTAACCAAAACAACGGCAGTGCCTACAGTTAGCAACCCAAGCAACGAAGTTTCTTTATATCCTAACCCAGCTTACAACGAAGTAAATTTAGTGTATGATGCAAATGCAGATGTTAAAACCATTGCTTTATACAACATCATTGGTAAAGTGATAGCAGTGTATAAAGTAACTACAGGCAACAGCGCAAACCTTAACCTTGAAAATGTTCCTTCAGGTATGTATTTCGCTAAGTTGATCAATGCTCAAGGTGAAATAGTTAACACACGCAAATTCACAAAACAGTAATCAAGTAAATCATTATAAAAGAAAGCTGCACGATGTGCGGCTTTTTTTATGCGTGTTAGGGCGCAAGAATTTAAGTGTGATTGTTGGTTCAATTATCCCGACCGTGCGAGCTACAAGCTATTTTTTGAATTGCACCTGCTTGATGTCTATAACATTCATTGCATTGCTTCGGAAGCCCGAGATGTTGTTTTGCGTAAAGTGCATGCGCATGTCATAAAACAACGGGAGCACTGGCGCATAACTAATGGCAAGGCTATCCATTTTGCGGTAGAGCGCCCAGCGGGCTGTGTCGCGCATATTGAGGCTTCTGCTGTACCAGCTATCGAAAGTATCATTTTGGAAACGGGTGTAGTTGGGTGGGGCTGGCTGCCGGCTATTAAACACAACGAGGAACGTTTCTGCATCAGGATAATCTGCAAGCCAGTCGGCCCGGAAAAATATGGCCTGACTGCGGCTCATCTGCTGTTTAAGTATGTTGGGTTGTATAGTTTCAATAATGGCAGGTATGCCCACATCCTGCAGTTCGCTGGCTACGTAATTTACAATGTCCACCTGATTATCTGGCACCAGTATTTTTATTGGTTTCAGCCCCTTGCCTCCTGGGTATCCTGCACGCGCAAGCAGCGCACGGGCTTTATCGGGGTTGTAGTCATATCCGTAAGCTGCGGTGCTATCATAGCCCGGTATGCCCGCCGGTATAAAGCCATGGGTGGCCGGTATACCCATTCCGTTTTTGTAGTAGGTGACAATCTTCTTGCGGTTAACAGCGTAATTTATGGCTTGCCTTATCAGCACATTTCCGGTTGGCTCTCCCTTCATCATTGCGTTTGCGGTATCGGTAAGAAATCCAATGTATTCCGTGTTGAGGTAGGTGTTTTTTCCCAGCCGGAATTTGTTTTTAAAGTCCGGCTTAACTGTGCCTTCCTTGGTTAAGATCAGGTCTTTGAAAGACCCGTCTATGCCATTTACAAAATCGAGTTTGTTTTGTAAAAACAGCAGGAATTCAGTCGCTTTGCTGTCAACGAACGAAATCTGAACCGCATCGATATAGGGCAGCTGGACTCCGGTGTTGTCATGCTCCCAATAGCGTGGGTTTTTGAGCAGGCACAAGCTATTTCCCTCATCCCAATAGCTAAAGCAAAACGGTCCCGTTCCGCAGGGGTGGCTCCGGTAGTCCTTGCCCCATTTCCGCACAATCTCCTCAGGCACAATATTGCAATATGCCATGCTCAGCGAGCCCAGCATCGGGCTGAATGGCTGATTTAGTGTGAGTTGAAAAGTAGAATCATTGATCGCAACAAAAGCATTAGTGTCGGCTATATGGCTGTTGAAAATCCAGGCACCGGAGCCTGCGGTAGCCGGTGCAATGAGCCTCGAGAAACTATAGGCTACATCACGTGCAACAAACTTACGGCCCTTGCCGCCGGGGAATGCGGCATTATCGTGAAAAAAAACGTCGGTTCGTAAGTGAAAAAGGTAAGTGCGCCCATCTGCACTTATCTCCCAACTTCTGGCGAGGCTCGGGGTGATGTGTAATTGTTCATCCGTTTCTACCAGTGTATTATACACCATGTGGCAGGTCCAGATCTGGTACAGGTCTTTGGCAAACGCAGGGTCAATGGCCTCGAGGCTACCGCTGGAATAGTTGAGGTGGAATACAGTTTTGTCTTTTCCCGTGGTGTCAGGTTTACAGCCTTGCAGGCAAAACACCGGCAGTATAAAAAGGAGGAAGCCAAAATTGCTGAAAGTTATCATTGTACAGGAATAAAGATAACTCCCCTGTATCACATTGCAAATATTAATTGAAGTAGCGGTATAGTACCTGGTTGTTTACTACCAATCGGTTTTCTCTCTTACCAATCCTTTTGCCGGCAACTGAATGATGTGCATGAAGCCGAACAAACGGATGATAGGATAAATGGGATCGATCTCATGCCATTTTTGTCCGAAGTTGATGTTCGATGGATTTTTATGGTGGTTGTTGTGGTAAGACTCGCCGAGCATAAGGAAGTCAATAGGAAGCAGGTTTTTAGAAGTATTCGGCATGTCGTGATTTTCGTAGCCAAAACGATGTGCGTACCAGTTAACTATTGCACCGTGCACAGGACTCATAACCAATACGATAGGTAAGAGGAGGTACTGCCAGGGCGAAGTAGCAAAACGGATAAAAAATGCAAGATATAAACAAGCCCAAATAATGCGGGGGAACATGGAGCCTGCTATCTTATCGAACGCTGGCCAGTCAGGTACATTTTTAGTGAATTTAGGGTCAATTTTTAGTGTATGATTCTGGATGCCTGCATATACCAGGTAAGTCTTCCACATCATATCAAAAAGGTTCTTGGAATAACTTGGAGAGTGGGGATCATTTTCCGTATCGGTATACGAGTGGTGCATACGGTGCATGATGGCATAAGCGCGAGGGCTTAGATAGGAAGAGCCTTGTGTGATGAAAGAAAGGACAAAGAAAAATTTTTCCCAACCCTTGCTCATTTTAAAAGCAGCGTGTGCTGCGTAACGGTGATGGAAGAATGTTTGACAAAATAAAGATGAATACCACAGCACTATAAAAAACGCAATAACCAACATCAAAAACAAATTTTTTGCAAAATTAGCGTAAACAAATGAAGGTGAAAACTTAAATCTGCAAAACAGGCCTGATTATAACTTTACAATAGACACAAATAACATTGGATGTGTTAATAGGGAATGCAAATACGTTATCAACAAAAAGTAAGAAATGATTAATGAAACGGTAACTGTTAGTTGATAAACAGCATGTGCTAACTTATGTAGCAATTTGTTGAAATACAAGCCAGTACTGCGTTTCAAAAGAAATATATATTGTAATATGCTCATAAGTGGCAGTTTATTAATAATTTTGAGTCACCTGAATGTCACTATTAATGAAAGCCAATAAAAGCCAGATTTACATAAATCTGTTGTCCATTGTACTTGGTGGTCTGAGTTCCTATTTTTTGTTTTCCAGTCATTCTTCCATATCTGCGTCAAAAGCCGATACAAAGCCAGCTGCACCGGCAGTGGTGCAAAATGCAAATGACTGTAAGTACAAGTCTTTACGGGAAACGGGTTTTAAGTTCATAAGCCCGGTGTTATACCGAGAAAGGGAGTGCGAATCAGATATTCATGCGGCGTTAAAAGCAACCATTCAGAATTTCATATCAGACAATACAAAGACAGGCCGTATCATCTCAGCATCGGTATATTTCCGCGATTTAAGCAAGGGTGATTGGATATCGGTGAACTCAGAGCAGGTTTATGCTCCCGGCTCGTTGGCAAAAGTACCCATGTTGCTTTGCTACCTCAAAGACGCCGAAACTAACCCTGCGATACTCACTAAAAAGATAAAATTTGATGCCCTGCCGGCAGAAGGTATGCCCCACCAGACTTTCAACAGTAAGGCAATAGTTTTTGGTCATAGCTACACCGTGAAAGAGTTGCTTGAGTATATGGCAGCCTATTCTGATAATGGTGCTACCTTCCTGCTTAACAGAGATGTGATTGTGAACCACTACCTAAAAGTGTACCGGGATTTGGGAGTAGATGCCCCAGATATGGCAGACCACGATTATAAAATCACAGCAAAGGACTATTCCCGGTTTTTATGGGTACTGTACAACGGCACCTATCTTTCTGATGATATGTCGGAGCTCGCCTGTGACATTCTTAGCAAGGGTGATTTTAAGGAAGGCATGTTGAAAGAACTGCCAGCCGGATTGCCTGTAGTGCATAAGTTTGGGCAGGTCGGAGATTTGAGCAGGGGCGAACATCAACTGCATGAGTCTGCGATCATATACCTTGAAAACAAGCCTTACCTCCTGACGATTATGACAAAGGGTCGTAACAAAGAAGACCTACCAGCCATTATAAGCCAGCTATCGGCCCTCGTTTATGACCATATGAAACATGCTTAGTACTGCCAATACTGCTTCACCGGAAAGTCTTGACAACACGTAAATTTTGCATTGCCCAATAGCCGGGGCTGAGCGAAAAATTGTCTTCCTAATTTAGAGCAACCATTTGCTTTTCGTGCCAGAGACAGGAAAGCCGACTAAAAGGCTGGGTGTGTATTTCCGTTTTCTTTTCTCCAAAATGCTGTGAGTTATTATGCTTATTGCTACTTTTAGACTAATATTTAATACCTCCTTTTTAATGAAACGTAATCTTCACTTCAAAAAATGGGCAATCCCGGTCATGGCATTGATGAGCACCCAATTATTAACCACGAGCTGTAACAACAACGGTGGCGCGCCCAAGGCGGCTACGACTGACAGCACCGCAGCGCTTGCTGATGGCTACGACAGTACTTTTAATGTTGAGGCACAATCATTTGCCGATCTTCAGATGTTGCGCTACCAGGTGCCGGGTTTCAAAAGCCTAACCCTGCAGCAGAAAAAGCTCTCCTACTATTTGTATGAGGCTGCACTTTGCGGAAGAGACATCATTTACGACCAAAAAAGCAAGTATGGTATATTGCTTCGCAAAACGCTGGAAGCAGCATATGGCTCGTATAAAGGAGATAAGAACAGCGAGGACTGGAAGAAATTTGAAGTCTATTGTGGTAGATTTTGGTTCAGCAATGGCAATCACCACCATTACAGCAATGAGAAATTTATACCGGAATGTTCTTTCGAGTACTTCTCTGCCCTTGTAAAAGGTTGTGATGCGGCTCAGTTGCCCCTCCAAAATGGAGAAACCGTTGATGCGTTTCTGGCAAGGATTAAGCCTATTGTTTACGACATGAAGTTTGAGCCGAAAGTTGTAGATCTCAGGCCTAATGTGGACAATATTGTAAACTCCTCAAACAACTTTTACGAGGGTGTTACCCAGAACGAAGTAGAAGAATTTTATAAGAAATTTGATACACGCGACACAGCACCATCATGGGGGCTGAACAGCAAACTTATAAAAGAGAAGGGCACAATAGTTGAGAAAACCTGGAAGAGCGGTGGTATGTATGGTGCAGCAATAGACCATATCGCAGACTGGTTGCAAAAAGCAGCGTCAGTGGCTGAAGATGCTGAGCAGAAGAAAGCACTTGAGTTATTGGTTAAGTATTACAAAACAGGAGATTTAAAAGTATGGGACGATTATAATATTGCATGGTTGGAAAATAAGACCTCCCGTATTGATGCCGTGAACGGCTTTATAGAAGTGTACCTGGATGCAATAGGTAAGAAAGCAAGTTTCGAAAGCACAGTTTCGCTTCGCGACATGGAAGAAACCAAGCGCATAGAAGCAATAGCTAAAGAAGCGCAATGGTTTGAAGATAACTCACCTATAGCTGATAAGCATAAGAAAAAGAAAGTAACCGGCATTACGGCCAAGGCTATAACCGTGATAGTAGAAAGTGGAGACGCTGCACCAAGTACACCAATAGGCATTAACCTGCCGAATGCAGAGTGGATAAGGAAGGAGCATGGTTCTAAATCTGTATCGCTGAGCAATATTATACACTCGTATAACATAGCCGGAGCCAAGAGTGGCTCGATAGATGAGTTTGGCACAAACGACTCTGTAAAAGCTCGCCTAAAACAATATGGAGCGCTGGCATCTGACTTGCACACTGATATGCATGAGTGTATAGGTCATGCATCGGGCCAGATAGACTCTGGCGTTGAGACAACCGATAAGACGCTGAAAAACTATGCAAGCTGCCTCGAAGAAGCGCGTGCTGACCTCGTGGGGCTGTACTACATTAATGACAAAAAGCTTGTGGATATAGGCGTAATGCCGAACATGGAAGTGGCCAAAGCTGCATATGACAACTACATGATGAATGGCCTCATGACCCAACTTACCCGCCTGAAACCAGGTGAGCAGCTGGAAGAAGCGCACATGCGCAACAGGGCACTTATTGCGCACTGGGCGTTTGAAAAAGGTAAGGCTGAAAAAGTGGTAGAGTTCGTGAAGAAAGATGGTAAAACCTACGTGCAGGTAAATGACTATACCAAGCTCAGAGTATTGTTTGGACAGTTGCTGAAAGAAATACAACGCATAAAATCTGAGGGTGATTACAAAGCAGGTAAACACCTTGTAGAGAACTATGGTGTAAAAGTTGATGCGACATTGCACAAGGAAATTCTGGAAAGATTTGCCAAGCTGAATATTAAGCCGTACCGTGGCTTTATTCAGCCAAAACTAACTCCAGTTATGAACGGCAGCGACATAACAGATGTTAAAGTGGAATACCCTGATAACTTCTACCAACAAATGATGGAATATGGTAAGAAGTATTCATTTTTGCCTACAGTAAACTAAGCAAGAGATTAAAAAGAATAGATTGTAGAAAGGCACATCGTAACTGGTGCGCCTTTCTTTGCGTTGGTATTTAGGCTATCTTTAGTATTGCTATGAAAACAAACATTTGTTTTGCGCTCTCCCTTTTTATTTCGCTGGTATCGCTTGGCCAAAGCCGGATTGCAGTGGAGGTTGGGATGATGCAGCCGGTGCCCTATGGTCCGGGACTTTTTGGGTCCACCGAAAGACAAAGGTCTGATTTAAGCCCTGCCGTTGATATTATCTATCTGCGTAAAATAGCGGGTCACCTGTTTTTGGGAGTTAAGGTGGGCTATGAAGCCTACTCTTATACCTATACCGACAATAACTTTTCTATGGGAGGGCTCTTCGGCTCCCCCAATATCTTGAAGGTAACAACGGTGGGTGCCACGAATCATTATATATTTCTGGCGCCTGTTTTAGATTTGGGTATCGGGCGCCACCAGTATGTGCATGTGCAACTGAGGCCATCGGTTGGTTTCTTTACACAGGGTGCTCAAACAACAGAGGAATCAGAGTTTGACAATGAAGTGCAAGTGAATGATAGTAAATATAATACCACCTCTTTCCTGAATGCTACGGTCTTCAGGCTCAACATTGGGTTTACGGAGCATTTACCACTGAACAAGCAGTGGCACCTGACGCTGAGCGAGTCGCTTGGCATTCTTAATAACGGTACACCGCTATCGCAATCGGCAGGCACCAACAATTGTAATGTGACGAGCAACAGCTTTTCACTGCAATTGGGAATTATGCGTAAATACAGGCATTCAAAAAGATAGAGTGAACCGGGTCGGTCTTTTATTTTGTCATTGTTCCTTACCTTGCATTATGCCTTTTAAATCATTGCAGCCGCAGGATGTTACCTTCTTCCAATCTACACTCGAATCACGCTATGTGCTTTTAGATGCAGAACATATAGAGCGTTGCTCTTCTGACCAAACCGAGGACCTCAGATACCCGCCAGAGGTGGTATTGCAACCAGGCACAACTGATGAAGTAAGCCGCATAATGGCGTACTGTAATACCAACAGAATACCCGTAACCCCGCGTGGCGCAGGCACAGGCCTGAGCGGCGGTGCATTGCCGGTATTTGGCGGTGTGGTGCTGGATATGAAACGCTTCAACAAAATACTACATGTTGACAAGCGAAATTTTCAGGTGACTACAGAGCCCGGTGTAATAACGCAGGAGCTACAGGAACACCTGAAGGCAGAGGGGTTGTTTTATCCGCCTGACCCTGCCAGTAAGGGCTCTTGTTTTATTGGTGGCAACGTATCAGAGAACTCCGGCGGCCCAAGGGCTGTAAAGTATGGCGTTGTAAAGGATTATGTGCTGAACCTTGAAATAGTACTGCCCGATGGCAACGTGATTTGGACTGGTGCCAACGTACTGAAAAATGCCACTGGCTACAACCTTACCCAGCTTATTGTAGGCAGTGAGGGCACCCTTGGCGTGATAACGAAAATAGTGCTGCGACTCATACCTGCGGTAAAGCATGACCTAACGTTACTGGTGCCGTTCAGGAGTGCTGTTGAGGCTTGCGCAGCAGTTAATGCTATATTTCTGGCAGGTTTTACGCCATCGGCACTCGAGTTTATGGAACGCGATGCGCTTGTATGGTCTATGAAATATACACAAACCACTGGTGTTGATTTGCCCGATGATATAACGGCACATCTGCTCATAGAAGTTGATGGTAACTACATGGAAGAGCTATACAGGGATGCCGAAGCGATATCTGAAATTGTGCAGGGTTTTGATATTGGTGAGATACTGCTGGCCGACAGCTACGAGCAGAAAAATATGCTTTGGGCCCTGCGCCGGAAAGTGGGCGAGGCAGTGAAAAGTAATTCTGTGTACAAAGAAGAAGATACTGTAGTGCCAAGGGCTGAGCTGCCCGAATTGTTGAAGATAATTAAACAATTGGGTACGGCATATGGATTTCAGTCGGTGTGCTACGGCCATGCCGGTGATGGCAACCTGCACGTGAATATTGTGAAAGGAAACATGAGCGATGAAGACTGGGAAGTGAAACTGCCGCTGGGTATACGGGAGCTCTTTAAAGAAGTAGTGAGGCTGGGTGGCACACTATCAGGCGAGCATGGCATAGGCCTCGTGCAGAAAGGATATATGGATATAGCATTCAACGCTGTGCAAATGAACCTGATGCGGGATATCAAGCGGGTCTTCGACCCCGAAGGAATACTCAACCCGGGTAAAGTACTATAGTATATTGTAACTCTTGCTTTTTATACTCAGCCAAAACTATATAGTTTTATAGGGTTTTGGCTGAGTATAACTTTTTAAGATACCTTCTGTAACGTATACAGAGCGTTGCATTTAACATTCATCACCATCATTTATACTCAGCCAAAACTGGTCATAATATTAGGGTTCTGGCTGAGTATATTTTGCTTTGATTATTGACGCCCGTAAAACGGTTTGTTATGCATTCTGTCTGTTCTCTGATTCTATACTCAGCCAAAACTGGTTATAATAGTAAGGGTTTGGCTGAGTATGATTTGCCTTGATTATTGATGCCCGTAAAGCTTTTTGTTACACATTCTGTTTATTCTCTGTTTCTATACTCAGCCAAAACAATTGCTTTAGTAGTACTTTTGGCTGAGTATAATATTTTTATATCCAGCCAAAACTTTATAGTTTTGTAGAGATTTGGCTGAGTATATAAATGCGATATGGAAAAACTAACAGGTAGAACCGCAGAGCAAAAACAATTGACAGACATCCTGAACTCGCCACAGGCTGAGCTTGTGGCCATACTCGGCAGGCGCCGTGTAGGCAAGACTTTCCTTATCAGGTCGGTATACAAAGACTATATGGCTTTTGAGTTTTCGGGCATACACGATGCGCCGCTCAAAGAGCAACTGCAAAATTTCAGCCTCGCCCTGGGGCAAGTGGCTAAAAGCCCGCCAGCGGCTGTGCCAGCAAGTTGGTTAATGGCATTTACTTACCTACAGCAATACCTGAGCCCGCGCCTGAAGAAGCAGAAGCAGGTTATCTTTTTTGATGAATTCCCCTGGATTCAAACACCCCGGTCGGGTTTTCTTTCCGCGTTCAGCCATTTCTGGAATACCTGGGCCTCCAGGCAAAAAAATCTTAAAGTTGTTATTTGTGGTTCGGCGGCATCGTGGATGATAAAAAATGTGGTGAATAACAAGGGCGGCTTGCATAACCGTATAACACAAAGAATAAGACTTATGCCCTTTATGCTGGGCGAAGTGGAAGACTACCTTGCGAGCCGGCAGGTAAAACTGGACCGATACCAGCTATTGCAATTATATATGGCACTGGGCGGTATACCCCAATACCTCAACAGCATAAAACCCGGTGAAAGTGCAACACAAATCATTGACCGGTTGTGCTTCACGAAGGACGGGTTTCTGAAAAGTGAGTTTAAGAATCTGTATCACTCCTTGTTCGATAATCCTGACCACCACATTGCAATAATAAAAGCACTGGCAAAGCAGGGAAAGGGGCTTTCCCGCCGGGAGGTTATTGAAACCTGCGGCCTATCGTCAGGCGGCACCGCCACCAAGATTCTCGATGAGCTTTCGGAATCGGGTTTTATAACCCCTTACATACCTATGGGTAAGCACACCAAGGATGCCATATACAGGCTGACCGATGAGTATTCGCTCTTTTACCTGAAATATATAGATAAGTCCAGAGCATCTGGTGCCGGTACCTGGTACAAAATTGCCGAGACCCCATCCTGGAGGAGTTGGAGTGGTATTGCTTTCGAAAGCATTTGCCTGAAGCACATTTACCAGATAAAAAAGGCACTGGGTATTGGCGGTGTTTATAGCCAGGAGTCAACATGGCGCTATATGTCCGGCAACGACCAGGGTTGCCAGATCGACTTGTTGATAGACAGGCGCGATGGCTGCATCAATATCTGCGAAATGAAGTTTTATACAGCACCGTTTTCTATATCAAAAGATTACGCTGATGCGCTAAGGAAAAAGATGGAAATATTTAAGGCCCGAACAAAGACCCGAAAGACCTTACTGCTCACAATGGTGACCACCACTGCAATAACCCAAAATATCAACTACACCGGTCTTGTGCAAAACGAAATCACGATGGATGCACTTTTTGAAAAATAGAGACCTATAGCAAAATTAATTTTTAACCCAACGGGAGCCTGATGAAGAATGTAGTTCCCACGCCTTCCTTTGTTTCAAACCATATTTCACCCTTCCAGAATTCGATAATTTTTTTGGTCATGGCCAGGCCCAGGCCAGTACCAGATGACTTTGTGGTGAAGTAAGGCTGGAATATCTTTTTAGATACCTCTTCATCAATACCTGTACCATTATCGGTAATGGTAATGAGAATACTATTGTCAGGGCAGGATAGCGTTACATCAATGATTCCATCTTTGCCGGGAGGTATTGCCTGCTTGGCATTCTCAAGCAAGTTCGTGAATACCCTGAGCAACTGGCTTTTGTCTGACACCACGCAAACGCGCTGCTCGTCAAGTTTCAGAGTCACCTTAATACCTTCGGATGAGTTGTACAACTGAACAGCATTCTTCAGCAGGTCTCCAAGCTCCAGATCTTCAGGTTTTGCTTCCGGCATCTTAGCGAAGTTGGAAAACTCCGAAGCAATGTAAGAGAGGTTATCAATCTGCTCTATGATAGACTCAGAAAGGTGCTCAGTGAGCTGTTTTATATTGGCATTATCATTGCGCATAGCCTGCCGCAGGTATTGAATATTCAACTTCATCGGGGTAAGCGGGTTCTTTATCTCATGTGCTACCTGCCGCGCCATTTCGCGCCATGCACTCTCGCGCTCGCTCTGCGCAAGCCGGGCTGCATTCTCCTCCACTTTTTTCACCATCTTATTGTAAGTCTTTACGAGCTTACCTATCTCATCATCATATGGCCATACTATGCGTTCATTTTGCTCCAGGTTCAGCTTATCGAACTGGCGAATGATGATATCGAAACTACGGGTGAGCCGCCGCGTAACAATAACAGTAAGCAACCCCGAAAGCAGGAAGATGAAAGCATACAAATTAATGAGTGTAACGAGGATATTGGATATCTGGAAATCAAGGTCTTTTTCCGATGAAAAGAAGGGCACGTTGATGTAGCCAAGTGTTACACCCCGCTCATCGCGCAGCGGCTGGTAGGCCGATACATAAGACAGACCACCCACTTTTTCATTTTGTATCACCAGCGATTTCCCTTCGTGGTTCAGCTCAAAGAAGGCCTCTGGCCTCATTTTTCGGGAGATGAGCCCCTTATCATAAATCTCTTCCTGCGACGTAGCAAAAAGATCACCATTATTGTCAAATATGTTGATGTCTATTTTCTGATTATTGGCAAGCGAACTAATGGCATATTTAAAACCTGCTGATTTACTTACCGTGTCAAAAATATAGTCTGCTGTATACGCACTTTTTTTCGTCAGGTAGTCCTGTACCGATTGCTTTGCCGTTTGCAGTGCATTCTCAAATTTATTTTCGTTGGTAGTGCGGTATTCTTTTGAAAAGAACTGGATGGTAGTGTAGCCTATGATGGCAAAAGAGATAAAAACTACAGTGAGCATGGAAAGATGCACCCTGCGCCGCAGCGTCAGCCTTATGTACTTGCCCTTAAAAAATTCACCGGCAGCATAAGAGAGGTAAAGCTGATAAATGAAAATAATAAGCGCTATGATGATTTGGATACCAAAAAGGTAAGAAAACAGCGTAACAGCTTCTATAAACTCGTTGTGATAGTGCACCACAGCAACTGTTCTTTTATCAGCTATTTTGTAGAACAGGGTATTTACCCCGTTGCTGGTAGTAAAAATATAATTCTGGTTCTGCAGGGTATCGTTCTTCAACCTTACCGGGAAGGCGTAATTGTTGGTTTGGGTAATGAGTTTATCATTGATGTACACGGCGTACGCGTATTCGTTTTCACCGGTGTTTGTTTTGCTGCTTTGTGGCTGTAGCAGCTCGGGATATACAGTTCCGGCTGTTTCTTTTTTGAGGTCGAGGTCTATGATTACATAGCCTATAACTGCTGTAGAAGAGTCGTTGTAAATGGGAATATACGACAGATAGTAGTGTCGGTCAAGAATTGACTCTTTGTAGAAAAGATAAGAAGAATTCGTAAGTACTGATTCCGATTTTTCATTTACCAAAGCGGCATATCCGGCTGTGTCTTTATTGAAAAGTGCCCCGTATTTGGCATCAAAAAGATAGAGCCTTACCTGGTACTTATTGAGGGGACCGGCGAGGTACTGCACCTCCATATGTTGGTCTATCGTTTTGCGCTGACTCAGTGTTGGATTTAAGAAAAAGTTTTTTATCGATTTATCTTGCTCTATGCTCTTGGCTGTTTTGTAAAAGGAGAACTCCATGTAATCATCCCGGTGGGGTGTAAGATGCTGCTCTACAAAAGCCCTGCGGGAAAGCTGCTCCTTTACGTCGTTAAAATAGCGTACGATAGCCGTGCAACCGCAACAAATAATAAGCGCCCACACAATCATGCGGGGCTCAAAAAGCTTCGAAGTGAGGGTAAAGGAAGGAATATCAAGCAGAATGAGAAAAGCCAGAATAGAGGAGCACATGTACCACAAGAAGCGCTCGTGGAACGGGTGGAAAAAAGTAAATATGGTGTAGCAAAGCAGCGCAAACATGACATAGCGAAACCAGTTGGAAGGTATAAGCCGCCCGAGTTGGAGATTAATAAGATAGATGAACATGCACATAATGCTCGTAATGCATATAATGGCAAGCAAACCGAACACAGTATAGGTACTAATCGCATAAAAATGGGTAACATCGAAAGAAATCCTCGAGTCGAGAATAAGACTGGCTATGATTTCAATAAACAGGCAACAGAGTGCTACAAGAGCTATCTGCAACAAAACGCCAAGCAAAATACTTACCGGGCCCTTACCCATTCTATCGCAATAGCTCTTGTAGGTAGTATGTCGCGATACAAATACCAAAAGCCAGATAGCATACAGGATGTAAATAAACAAGTCGCCGAGTGACGACAAGTATATACTGGAGCCATAAAGGCTGGGTGAGAAAATGGTAAGTGTATCTAAGTGAAAGGGTAGGCCATAGAGCGTTTGCAGCAATTTGCAGACAAGTATAATGCCAATGAGAATAATAAGGGCGACTGTAGGCGGGTACTTGCGGGTAAGGTGTAAAACCATAAGTTGTATCCATGCTATGCTGGTAAGTACACTCATGAGCAACATAATAAGAAGCAAAGCATCTGGCCTCCACCGTTGAATATCGTTTTTATTGAGCTCCAGATACCCGACACATTTATTACCCTTCATCAGTATCGGGTATTCATCAGGTGCGCCTGTGGCTTGATCTGATATTTTTGTTTTTACGGGAATATTGTCCGAGGCTGTAAAATGAGCATGCAGGTAATCGTTTTCTAACGGATATTGAATGACGACCGGGAATAACGCAACCAACTTTTTATTGCCATAAAGGCCCGCGCAAGTGCCATATTTCCTGACAAAAACTCCCTTTAGATTTCGTCTTATGGCCACGTCGGCCTGCACGGTATCGGTTTTCAGCCCTATTACAGAGTTATTGTTCCAGAATGCAAGCGTATCATCATCATAGGCATACAGATAAAAGGGCAGTGCATTTATTTTCTGAATTTCTTTTGCGGAAAGGGAGTCATTGTACAAACGGCTGATCAGTGCTTTTTCCTTGGTAAAATCATCGAAGGCACGTTCGTTGTTCTGTAAATCTTTATTTACCGCATTAGCCATTTTCACCGGCATCATCTCTGCCCTGTGCGCATAGAAATGAATGAAGTTGAAGCACCAGAGCACCAGACTTATATACAGCCAACCGCGATATGGATACTCCCTGAATTTCATTTATCGTTCGCCTTGTTTTACTTTATTCCATAGCGCATCCATTTCGGCAAGCGTCATATCGTGTAGTGATTTGCCTTCTGCAGCTGCCAGCTCTTCTACCTGCTGAAAACGGCGGATGAATTTCTTGTTCGTCATTTCCAGCGCCTTTTCGGGGTCTACGTTTATAAACCGCGCGTAATTGATGAGGGCGAAAAACACATCGCCCATTTCATTTTCCATTTCTTTTTGGTCACCGCTTTCTACCGCTTCATAAAGCTCCTGTATCTCTTCTTCCACTTTATCTTTTACCTGGGCTACGGTGTCCCACTCAAAACCAACGGTTTTTGTCTTCTCCTGTAGCCGCAGTGCCTTTATAAGGGCAGGCATAGAAGGCGGCACACCACTTAGTACCGATTTCTTACCTTCATTTTGCTTTATACGCTCCCAGTTTTGTTTCACTTCTTCCTCATTGCTTACCTTCACATTACCATAAATGTGCGGGTGGCGGTTCACCAGTTTATTGCACACGCCTTCTATCACATCCTCCAGCGTAAATTGGCCCTGCTCACTGCCTATTTTGCTGTAAAACATAATGTGCAACAGCATATCGCCAAGTTCCTCCTTTATGTCCTTCCAGTTTTCATTGGCTATGGCATCGGTCAGCTCATAAACCTCCTCCAGCGTTTGCTTGCTTAGGCTGTGTATGGTTTGTTTTCTGTCCCATGGGCATTCTACCCTAAGTTCATCTAAAATGCTACGCAGTCTTTCTATGGAGGTGGAGTATGGCTTCATACCCCAAAAATATTTTTATTTTCGGTAGGAATGGCAGGTTATTTTCATGTTTCAGCTTGCAGGCTACAACGGTCATTAAATCCTCTATTGTTTTCTTGCTGCCAGTGCTACGCAAATCTATATTTTTAATACTCCTGAAAATCCAATAGTTTCGCACTTTAAAAGATTCATACATGGTTGATATTCGTCATAACTGGACCAGAGAAGAAATTAAAGCAATTTATGAAAAACCATTGTTGCCTTTAATACTGGAAGCAGCTACTGTGCACCAGCAATTTCATAAGTTTGGTGAAGTACAGATCAGCAGCCTGCTCTCTATAAAAACAGGTGGTTGTTCTGAAGATTGCGCTTATTGTCCGCAGGCAGCCCGCTACAATACAGGCGTGCAGGTACAGGCGCTCATGAAAACAGAAGAAGTGCTGAAAGCTGCAACAGCGGCGAAGGCTGGTGGTGCATCAAGATTTTGTATGGGTGCAGCGTGGCGCGAAGTGAGAGACAATAGTGATTTTGACCGCGTGATAGATATGGTGAAGGGGGTGAATGCACTGGATATGGAAGTGTGTTGCACACTCGGCATGATTACCGATAGTCAGGCTGAACGCCTGGCTGATGCCGGCTTGTTTGCGTATAACCACAACATAGATACATCGGCAGAGCACTACAACGAAGTAATAACAACCCGTACTTACGACGACCGCCTGAATACACTTGAAAATGTGAGGAAGGCTGGTATTTCGGTTTGCAGTGGCGGCATTATAGGCCTTGGCGAAAAGGTGGATGACCGCATTGGTATGCTACTTACCCTCGCTAACCTTCCTGAGCATCCGGGTTCTGTGCCTATTAATACACTCGTTCCTGTTGCAGGTACGCCGCTTGCCAACAATGAAAAAGTTCCTTTCGATGAACTTACACGCATGATTGCGACGGCGCGTATTGTTATGCCGCGTTCGGCAGTAAGGCTTTCAGCTGGCCGGCTTGACCTCACTATACCTGAGCAGGCTTTGTGCTTTATGGCTGGTGCTAATTCTATTTTCGCTGGCGATAAATTACTCACTACTCCTAATCCGGAGTTCAACAGCGATATGGAAATGTTCCGTTTGCTTGGGCTAACGCCCAAGGCTGCCTTTGCTGATACGCACGAGCACCACCATCACAATGCACTCCAGCATGAACCGGCTTGAGCAAAAGCTTTTTGAAAAACTCGGGGAACGACAAGAAAACGATAATCTGCGGCAGCTCACGACTGTAAGGGCCGGTGTAGATTTTTATTCTAACGATTACCTTGGCTTTTCCACTACAGGTTTACTACAACAACAAATAAAGGACCATGGCACCGGTAACACACTTACCGGTGCCACTGGCTCCCGCCTGCTTTCCGGCAACAGCAAAGAGATAGAAGCACTGGAGCAAACCATTGCTTCGTTTCATGGTGCCGAAGCAGCCCTCGTATTTAACTCCGGCTACGACGCCAATACAGGGCTTGTTGCGGCTCTTGCGCAACGACATACCACTATTTTATATGACGAACTTTGCCATGCCAGTATCATTGACGGCGTAAGGCTTAGTATTTGCACCGGTAAGTATAAATTCAGGCACAACGATTTAAATGACCTTGCCGAAAAACTCGCCCGCAATACTGATAAAGGACCCGTATTGGTATTGGTGGAATCGGTTTATAGTATGGACGGCGACACTGCGCCACTACAGCCCATGGTTGACCTTTGCGAGTGTTACGATGCCCAGCTGATTGTTGATGAAGCGCATGCTACCGGGGTGTTTGGAGTGCGCGGCGAGGGGCTCGTGGCAGCGCTGGGGCTGCAACAGCGCATATTTGCGCGGGTGCATACCTTCGGGAAGGCGCTGGGCTGCCAGGGAGCTGCGGTGGTGGGTTCATCGCTGCTGCGCCAATATCTTATCAATTTTGCCCGCCCCTTTATTTACACTACCGCCCCTTCGTTCCCTGCTATTGCCGCTGCCAGCTGCGCTTACAGGCTGCTTACGCATCCATCTTTTACCAACCAACCTCTGCACGATCTTATCCGTTTTTTCCGGCAGGAAGCGTTACGCTATGGTATTGAAGGTTGGAAGGATAGCCTAAGCCCCATTCAGGCTTTTCTTTTTCCCTCGGCTACCGATGGCTCCACCACGGAAAAAGGCAGAATAAAAGCACTCTCCCACCAGTTGCAGCAGGCCGGGCTGCAAGTGAATGCCATATTGCCGCCTACCGTAGCACCCGGCAAAGACCGGTTACGGGTATGCCTGCATACATTCAACACGAAAGAACAAATAACAACGCTTCTCACGCTCGTAAAGCAAGCACAAGTCGATTAAAGCACTATTGGAGCGGGCTCCATAATACATCGGAACAAAAAATACGGGAAAAATACGGTATGCATGAACGCCTGTGCACAATACTTTTGTATTATCGAATTCAAAAGCATTTTTAACTATCGAAAATTTCCTTATTTTTATCTCTAAATTTCAATACTAATGAATTAAATGATTATCCCTTTGCATACCCATAGCTCGTATATGAAACAGCCACTACAAG
>CAILMA010000647.1 GCA_903835145.1 uncultured Bacteroidota bacterium | reverse complement strand
TCCGTCATATTCAAGCAGAGCAGAGGCGTTGGCATAGTTTACAGCCGCACTTATGATACCTTTCTGCCCCTTTATGGTCTTCTCCACGGTAGCCGCACAGGAGGCGCAAGTCATACCGGTAACAGGGAAAGATTTCTTTAGTGTTTTCATAATATCGCCAACGTTTTACAAAGGTCCTTAGAAAAAGAACCAAAAAACAATTGAAATTGCCAATGATGATATCTATCAGCCGTCTGCCCGTTAATTACTAAGGCGTTAAAAGTGAGAACACCGTAGGCAGTTTTTCCAGCACCGGTATATTCTTTTTCCAGTCGGCAATACTGAGTGTTTTTATGAATTCCTTTTCACCGGTAATATCCTGCGCGATAGAAAGTTTGGTGTAGTGATAAGATTGCTTGAGTATCTCTGCCAGCAGGCTGTTGTTTCTGTATGGGGTTTCTATAAATATCTGTGTCTGCCGGTCGCGCTGCGATACAATTTCCAGTTCCTTTATGCGCTTGCTTCTGTTTGGGTCTTTTACCGGCAGGTAGCCAATAAAAGCAAAGCTTTGCCCGCCAAGACCGGAAGCCATTAGCGCAAGCAAAATTGAGCTTGGGCCGGTGAGCGGCACTACTTTTGCGCTGATCTGGTGGGCTATGTTTACCAAAATTGCGCCCGGGTCGGCCACAGCAGGGCAACCTGAATCACTGATGATACCAATATCGTGGCCGTCTCTCACCCATTTCCTGAACAGGTCTATATCTGCACCGGAATGCTTGTCGATCTCCGAGATATGCACAGTTTCCAGCACCAGGGTCGGGTGCAGCATTTTGAGGAAACGGCGGGTATTTTTTGCGTTTTCAGCAAAGTAATGTGTGAGTGAGGCAGTTTTAGCAGCAATTTCCGGTGAAAGGGTCTGCAACATGCCTTCAGCAATCGGCACCGGTACTAAATATATTGTAGATTTACTCAATGTTTCTATGTTGTTATGTTTCCAAAAGTAATCAAAATACAGGAGCTTTTAGTATCAGTTGTATCATTAGCTTTGTGAGCCTATGGTATTGCCACAGTCATTTTACACCGGGCCCGATGTACTTTCAATCGCGCAAGCCCTGCTGGGCAAGGTTTTGGTGACCAATATTAAAGGGGTCACTACATCGGGCATTATTGTAGAAACTGAGGCATATGCCGGTATTGCTGACCGCGCTTCGCATGCTTTTGGTTGCCGCCGTACCCGCCGCACCGAGATAATGTTTGCTAAGGGTGGCGTAGCTTATGTGTACTTGTGCTATGGCATTCATCATTTATTTAACGTAGTCACTAATATTGAAGGCATACCGCATGCAGTGTTAATTCGTGGTATCGAGCCAGTTGACGGCAGGGAGGCGATGCTGCAACGCAGGAAGAAACAGAAATTTAACAGGCTTATTTCCGCTGGTCCCGGGTATCCTAACGTCTAAGTCCGTGTTGGAAGAATAATGACATCAAATTAATTTTGCGCTTGCGCCCAGGTATGTGGTAAGAGTTCTTTGATATTTTTTATTGGGAAAGATGGTATCCGTTCCAAAATATCTTTGAGCCAGTTGAACGGATTGACCCCATTCATTTTGC